>CABPZV010000056.1 GCA_902462015.1 uncultured Eubacteriales bacterium
AAATCTTCTACCTGAAAATTATACACCTTTACGGGTTTATCTGTCAACTCAACATCAAAATTTTCAATTAAAAGAACATTTCCGTTTACATCAAGAAGTTCATCATCAACTATTAGTTCTCCTGCTTTGATAAAGCCTTGATTTTTTACATAGAACGGGTGGTCGGGTGGTCAACTGTAGTGATTATTTCTTCACCGTTGATCACCAAATGAATAAGCTTAGAATCTTCTCATATATAGGTTCAAAACGTAAGTTAGAAAATAGATAAGTGTATACTCTTTTTCCTGTTAAAGTTGTGTCTTCAATCCTAAAGAAATTACCATCTGTATCATATACTAATTGTTTTCCCGTTTTAGGATTATTATATATCTCCTTGCCGCTAAAAGCTGTGAGACTTTTTCTTGGTTGGTTGGCATTTTTACACCTCCGTTATTCTATATTTTTTACATTGATTTTCTGTAGTTATGATCTCTTCGCCGTTTATAACTAAATGAATAAGCTTATTATCTTCTCTTATGTAAGTTTCAACAACTGTTTTCTCAGCGGTTTTTTCACACTATAGATTCCCTGTTAAGATTTATTATATCAGCTTTTGAACTTTCTAGTAAATTTTCAAATTCTTCGCAACCATAGTTATGAATAAATTCAAGTTCTTTTTCTGAAATAAAAAACGCTATATACATTTTTTAGTGATCTTCAATTTTTGAAAATTCTTCTGGTAAAACATATGGTTCCGTAAAATAAATCGCTGTTTTATTATGCCTTTTTGAAAAATCTGCAATTATGTTATCTAGACCTTCAATTATTGTACCTCTGCCAAAATCCATTTGTTGTTGAAGAACATAAAATAAAGCATTCGCAAATACAACAGCACAATTATCATAATCATCATCTACTGGCATAATTACTTCACATGAATTATTAATTAAATTCGAATAATTTGACAGTCCCAAAGATGCGAATGTTAAACAATCTTTAAACGTTCTGTCAAATCCCAAAAGTTGTATAACGTATTCGCCGCTTGTATATTTATCTACACCTATATATTTTCCTAAAAACAATTCATAATGGTCAAGTATACTTTCACCTAAACTCATTCAGCAAAATCTCCTTTCACTCCTTCAAATATATGTTTTATATTGCATTCATGACACTGAACTCTCAAATCTGAATTATAACAGTCTAAAACTTCTGTTCTTGTAGGAGTTGTTTCTAATGATTGTAATTTTACCTTTCTCTCAGCCCAAGTCTCTGGATAATAATCAAGGTCATAACCTATTCTATCGTTCACAGTGTGTGTTTCATTAAAGATATCAATGAAATAAAAATAAGATGCTGACAACCCATTCCTTATAAATCGAATCCATAATTATTAGTAAATTTCACCTTTATTATTGTTTGGCACTAATAAAAGAGTTCATTCTATTTCAAACCATTTCCATGGCTGCGTTTCATCATCACGAAAAGCGCCGCATCCTAGAGGAAGATCACATAATTCACCAATAGAAGAATCAATCTGCTCCATTTCCGAAATCGATATTATAGCAGCACTTTCTTCACTAACGTCCTCTCCGTCCAGAAATTCCCACATTCCATCTTCTTTATCATGGAAAACTAAAACTACTTTCTTTTTTTTGTTAATAATATCTACAGTTGTTATTACCATTGTATTTTCATCAATATCAAACATAATTTTTCCTCACTTATTTGATTTAAAAATATTTTCTTCTCTTGATAAAACCTGTGCATTAGAATAACTATTACTTCCTCCACTGCTTCTTGGCTTTATGTGGTCAATTTGAACTTCCAATGGATCTGGCGTAACGTTTAGCTTACTTTGAGTTGCGGGAACAAGTTCTTTTCCTGACATATCAGATTTTATTTTTCCGCCATTTCGTCTCATATTTTCTTGTATTATCTGTCTTTTTTGAGCCTTTGTAAACTTTTTCCCTTCACCTACATATTTTGAATCTTTTAGATTAGAATAATCACCAGCATTATGTACCAATACACCTAATCCGCTAACATGATAAGTATGGAAATCCTCTACTTGAAAATTATACACTGTAGTGGGTTCATCTGTCAACTCAACATCAAAATTTTCAACTAAAAGAACATTTCCGTTTACATTAAGAAGTTCATCACCAACTATTAGTTCTCCTGCTTTGATAAAGCCTTGATTTTTTACATAGAACGGGTGGTCAATTGTAGTGATTATTTCTTCGCCGTTCACAGTAAGATGAACGAGAGTAGTCACCTCTCTTATATAGGTTTCAAGAACAGTTTTCAGAGAAGTTTCCATTGTTTCAGGGTCTGTTGAAATGACTTTATTGATTGCAACAATTACTCTACTTTAACCTTTTTATATACTCATCTATTCCCATAACAAGCACCTCTTGCAACATTTCTAAATAACTTTTTTCCCCACCACTTTTTTTAATCATAACATCAAACACTTGTTTTAATTTACCATCAATCATAACTGTAACACCAGTTACCTTTTCACCAGTATTTGTATTTTCAAATTCTTCCGACATAATACGCATTTTATTATCCATTACGCACTCTCCTTAGATTTCACTCTATAATTTTTCCATTAGTGGCAACTTCTTCTATCCATTCAGACCATGGTGCTGGTAATTCATAACTTCGACCAGGTGTAGATATATCAGTTAGCTTTGGAGCAGTTCCCCCTTGATTCAACGGATTTGAGCGATAACCATCTTGGCTTATTGTATTTTCTTGTAATAAGTCATCAAACCACTTTGGTACCTCAAATTCAACTGTATATGCTTCATTTCCTCGAACTTCATTTTTAAAATAAGTTGAATGTTCTCCGTTATCTATGCTAATATTTAAATTTTTATTCTTGTTAGCAATTGAAATTGACCCGTTTTCATTTACAGTTATTTTTTGTTGACTAGAATTACTGCTGCCATCTCCTCCTTGAACTCTTCGATATTTAACAGTCTCTTCATTTTCACCAAATGAAATCGTGTCATCTTCACCTATTTTGCGATACTCGGTTTCACTTAAGTTATAATCTGCATTTGCATTATGAACCCAAACACCAATTTCACCAACATGATATGTATGAAACTCATCTACCTGAAAATTATACACCTTTACAGGTTTATCTGTCAACTCAACATCAAAATTTTCAACTAAAAGAACATTTCCGTTTACATCAAGAAGTTCATCACCAACTATTAGTTCTCCTGCTTTGATAAAGCCTTGATTTTTTACTTAAAACGGGTGGTCAACAGTTGTAACGATTTCTTCTCCGTTCACAGTGAGATGAACAAGCGTTGTTACCTCTCTTATATAGGTTTCAAGAACAGTTTTCGGAGAAGTTTCCATTGTTTCAGGGTCTGTTGAAATGACTTTATCTTTTCTATGGCAAGCAAACTAACCGCCTTGGCATTACCTAAAAACTCACCTGCCGCTCCAAGTCCGCCAAAACCTAGTCATGCGATGTGTAGAACATCTTCTGATCTAATTTAATCTGAAATAGCAGGTGCTCTTTCCCTTGCCCTCTTTTTTTAGTTCTCCTGCGGCAACAAGTTTTCTTAGTGCACCTTCGATAGAACTGTCACTGAGAGTAGGACAGAGTTCCCTTATATCCTGCTTGTTAAATCGTCCTATTTTGCTTTTGCTTGCCATTCTGACCATCTCAAGTGCAGGCAGTTTTTCTTGAACAAGGGAGGTACGCTCTTCAAAATCTTTATACGATGCAAGTATCGTGCCTAAAATGTACTTTATAAATGGCAAAGCATCCTCTTTGCCCTCGTGCCAGCCCGTCTGCGACTGACTCAGAGCACTGTAATACAGATCTTTGTTCTTAAAGATCTTTGCCTCGAGCGATATATATTTGCCAATGTAAAAGCCATTTTGATACAGCAGAAGAGTGGTAAACAGACGGCTCATTCTTCCGTTGCCGTCATTAAAAGGGTGTATACAGAGAAAATCGTGGATAAATATAGGGATAATTATAAGCGGCTCAACCTCCAAATTACCGATAACACGATTGTACTCTTCACATATCCTGTCAAGTGCCTCAGATGTTTCATATGGCGCGAGCGGAGTAAACAGTATTTCTGTATGTCCATCGGGGTAAGCCGCACTGATATAATTCTGCACGCTTTTTGTTCTGCCAGCAAGCGGATTATTCATATGACTATAAAGCATTTTGTGAAGCTGCAGAATATAGTTCTGAGTTATCGGAATAGCGTCAAAGCTTTCGTGTATAACGTTCAACACGTCTCTATACCCTGCGATCTCCTGCTCGTCACGATTTCGAGGAGTAGTCTTTTCTTCGACCAACTGTTTGATCCTCGTGCTTGTTGTTACGATACCCTCTATCGCATTTGAAGCTTCGGTACTTTGAATTTTTGCTATCTCAACAAGCTTCTCCATCTCTTGCGGACGCTGTTTCAGATACTGCTCCTGTTTTCCAGCCTCTTTGTATATGGCCGCTATAAGTCCGAGAATACCAGAATCCCACTTTTGTTCTTTAAAAGCAGAGTAATTAAAACTTCTCATTTCCTTACCTCCATTATTTTCCCTTAAATTATATCATAAAATAAGTGAAACGTCAATAGAATAAGCAAATTTGTCCTTATTATTATGTGTGAAATAAGGGAATATATCAAACAGTATCCCTCTACTGTATAAAAGAGCCGATTTCTCGACTCTTTTGGTATCTATAGCATCGGGGAGCATATTCGTAATTTTATATCATAAATTGTTCCCCACATTTCTTGTTTTGGTTATTAAAAAAGCACCTATCAGTGATAGATGCTAATGGAATTTGATAAATTTATATGGCTATTTCAACTTCCATGTTGATAAATGTAAACTTTTTTAGAAAGTATGATATAATATAGTATTGCATTAAATAAAAATACGAATCCATACTTACTCAGTCTATGTTACCTTACCCCCTCAATAACTCCCTTATCCATTTCATGCACAGTGTCGCACAGCACGGAAATATCCTCCGCTGAGTGAGAGCAAATAAGGATAGTCTTGCCCTGCTCCTTGTATGAAAGCAGGTACTCACGCATTTCTTTTACACCGTCCTTGTCAAGACCATTGAAAGGCTCGTCAAGAATGAGTATCTTCGGATTTTCCATAATGGCTTGTGCAAGTCCCAAACGCTGCCGCATACCTAGACTGTATTTGCGGACGTGTCGCTTTAGTTCGGGATCAAGTCCTACCTGTTTCATACTGCTTTTTATCTCCTCTTTGCCGATCTTGTTGTTCAGCCCCGCAAGCAGCTTGAGATTTTTGTAGCCTGAATAGTATGGGATAAACCCCGGTGTTTCAATGATAATTCCCATATCTTTCGGAAAATCAACGTCCTTTCCGACCTTCTTGCCGTCAACGATAATCTCACCGCTCGTGGGCTTGATAAAGCCGCATATGCACTTCATAAGCATTGTCTTTCCGCTGCCGTTTCTGCCGATAAGTCCGTGTATCCTGCCCTCCTCAAAGGACACATTTATGTGCTTTAGTATCTCCGTTTTGCCAAGAGTAAGGCATACGTCGTTTACATTGATGATATCCATTTTGTCCCCCTAACTTGCAACCTCCGTCACATTATCATAATTAAACTTACCAATGGCTATCCCTCCGAAAACCAGTAGAACCGCAATAAGTACTAGCAGATAAATAACAGAAAAGCTCATCGCCATTATTGGCTTTTTGAAATATTTTGTGTAATGCAGCCAAGTTATTGAGTTTGCCATTGGCATTGTCCACATAAGATTTGTCCTTATAGCACTGAACGCCATTCCAAGGGATATCATTCCGCCGCATATGATAAAGCCCATAGTCTTGCGCTTGAACAGCGAAAATACCAGCAGTATCAGCCCTATTATCATCAAATACGCCGCCACGAGCAGATAGCTTTTTACCGCCGCCTCAAATACCGAAAGCTGATTGTAGAGATTTTCTGGAAGCAGCTCAACGCCGAAATCGCCTCGCCTGTCGGGGAACATTTTCACAAAACCCGTGGCAACATTGCTCCAGCCATTGTACCAAAAACCCTTTGAAAGCATTGGCAAAACTGTACCGAGAAATATTACCGCAAGATATGATACTATCATAAAAACAAGTTTCAAAACCTGCCCCACAAACCAGTTCGCCCTGCCGATACGCACGATATAAAACACAGTATTTGTGTCGACTTTCGGATAGTCAGCAATAAGTGTTAGAAAAACTATTGGGATTATAAGTATCAGTATCTCAGAATTCGCCACAGCTATAAATGGCTCTAGTATGTTAAGCGGCTCACCCATAAGCTCTGCATTGTTGGTCAGCGGAGAAACTGCAAAACTGTTTATGAATATGAGCAGCACCGCAACGATCACCATTCGTGCGTCACAGACCCACTTTACAAATTCCGTTGCCGCACAGGAAAAGGCTTGTTTTAAACTAAAATTTTTCATTGCTTACACCCCTTTGTCCAGCCGCATATTCATTATTACTATAAAACCTATCACAGATAAAAGTATTATCCCTAAATTGAAAAACAGAATGTATTTTGTGTCGGCAAAAGCTGTGTAATATGACAAATTCATTATGCTGTTGGGATAAAAATTCTCCAATATGCTTGCCCTGTCAAAATCCTCTTTCATCATCGAATTTGCAATAAGTTTCTGCACAGTTATCTGCCACATATATGTTACCATAAATGGCACGCAGGTTATAAGATACGGATTTTTGCAGAATGAGCTTATGAAAAGCGCAGGCATTGTGCTTATAGCTCCATACAAAAACGCCGAAAGCATATATCTTAACACGCCTATAAGTTCGTTTTTGTTGTTCACAAGCACGAATGACAAGTCATCTGCGGAAAGTTCATATTGGCTCAATGAAGGAAAAATTATTCTTACGATAACACCAAAAATTATATATCCGAATAGAACAGCCGAACCGCCGCACAAAAATGCTGAGCAGAATTTTGACAGATAATATCTCAATCCGCCTGTCCTGGTTATGGTGAACCGCATTGAACCGCCGTTTCGCTCTGCACAAAATGCCGTCATAAAGGGAAAAGCCGCTATTATAGGCAGAAACATTGCCATATATCCCGACATACCTTTTGCGAATATCAGATAGGAACTGAAGGAATAATCATCAGCAAAAAGCTGTTTGTCAAGCTTTGCAATGCACTCAAACACCGTGTATATCTTAGCCGTGTTCGGGTCGGTATACGCCTTTGCGGTAAAGCAAAGCAGGGTCGTGAGCAGCACCGCACCGACATATCCGATATTCAGCATACTCTTGTTAAGGTCGCATTTAAGTGCTTTCATTGCCCCACCCCCTATGGAATAAGCACATATATCTCGCCCGTAACGCAATCGACTGTCACATAATTTATTGCGTGCAGACCTGTCGGCTGCTTATCGTCGATAATAAAAAACCACTTTGGCGTACAGCATATATTATCCGCACTTTCGCCGACTTCGGTACTCTCGCCACGAGGTTCATACATAAGCTTGATGTCATCAAACTGTATATCGATCTTGTCCGCAAGATTTTCCTCAAGCAGATCGCAAGCGCCCTTGAAAGACAGCATTTTGTCTATTTTCTCAGCCTTTGCCACCTTGAAAGCGTTACAACCTATGTAATATTCGGGGCCAAAGTTTGCATCGAAATCGGTATAAGTCTGCATTGAATAGGTCATAAGCGCATTGCCCTTCACGAACAGCGTATCATCAGCATTCGTAGAAAAAACATTCTGTATGCCGATACCCTTATACGCTTTCTGTATCTCGATCTCATAGCCAATGCCGCTGTCGGTGGTGATTATATACCCGTCACTGACCACATTGTCAAGCTCCTCTCCAAGCACATTGCTGAACGTGTCCGCCAAAGTCTTTGCCTTGTCCGCAGCAGACAAAAGTCCGCTGTCAGCATTTTCAGAAGTTGGTCTGTCGAGATAAAAAAGCTCCATATTATCGGCGTCAGCGTCTGCGGTATTTACGCCGTTTTCGCTTGCCTCCCAACAGCAATAAGGCTGTGCAAAGCGTGTTATTTTAAGTTTGTTATGTTCGTCCTGGAGCTGTGCCTGATCTTCCACAGTTTCAATCTTACTGTCGATCTTGATATCCAAGGCACTTTGCAGCTCTTCCACTTTTGACGACAGCCAGTCCATATCATTTTCGGCATTGATATATGCAAGCTCCAAGTCATAAACGCCGTCAGGTTTGCAAATGCTCACCGCCGATTTTTCGGGCAGCTTGAATTTTGTATACTCTTTTTCAAATGCAGCATCAAAGCTGTCATAAATATTTTCTGACGAAACATAAGCCTCGCCGCTGTCCACCTCAGCCGAATGCTTGTTGCTTCTGATATTGTCGGGAGTATTTTCACAAGCTGTCAAGAATAACAGCGACAGGCATAAAATCGTACTTGTCATTTTTAAATGTAACTTCATTTTGTTGCTCCTTTGATTTCTTATAATACAAGGCAATACCGCACAAAGACCGCTTGACAGAGTTATGCGGTATCGCCTTATATTTTTATGCTGTTATCGTTCCTTTTGACGATACTGTTTTACTAACAACGTAATTTTTCAGAGTACCCTTTACTGTTACCGGAGTGCCCGCTTTTGGGACAGCCGTGCCTTTATAATTCATGTAATATGTACCCACGGAGTTCACATTCGAAATATAATTATGTATAATAAATATTCACATCTTCATTGAACTCACCACATTTTTTTGCAATAGACTTTTTTATCTACGTATACATCATTTTAACACATATAACACCAAAAGTCACTATATTCTGCATATTTCTCTCATATGCACAAGATTTTTGTATAGCTGAATAAATATTGCGTTCTAAATTATTTCATTTTACATAAGTTGATTGTTAAACGCTTGTTAACATCAACACGGAAGTTGAGATAGCCAGATTATAACGCTTATTGACATACAAGTCAATGAATGATATTATTAAGATATAACGATTTTAGCACAGACGGTGAATTAATTTTGAAATTCTACGATTATCCGATAATCAGCAAAGAAAGCAGTCTTCCCGTCTTTTTGGTGAGCGTCGGGCTATCTGTACAGCTTTTTCATTGAATTGAGCCGTCTTGCGGCGAAAGGAAAAGGCAGTGTACAAATCGCCCCTGCGGTGACAAAGGCGATCGCATATATTGACGAAAACTATATGAAACAGCCCGGTCTTGAATCCATAAGTAAAGCCGCAGGAGTTTCTTCGCAACATTTGTGCAGACTATTCAGGCAGACCTTGAACTGCCGACCGATGGAATATATCGCAAAACGCAAGATACAGGCGGCTAAAATGCTTCTGGCGGAAACGCAGAAAACTGTCGATCAGATAGCTGAAGAAACAGGTTTCTGTGACAGCAGTTATTTTTGCAAGATTTTCAAAAGGTTCGAGAGTATTACTCCGTCGCAGTTCAGAAGTATAGAACATGCTCTATGAAATTCGTAAATTGACCGCTGACGCCGTACGAAAAACCAAAAGACATCATGTCCGGATACATGATGCCTTTTTTCCTATTGTAGCTTTGCATAAACCTGCCGGATACGATCAGTTATTCCTGCGTCTGGCTCTGTTCAGCAGCAGGAGCGATATCATAAGTATCAAGGGAAATGCCCAGCCTGCGAGCATACCTTTCTGCATATCATCGCCTGCACGCTGGGTGATATTTCCTACAATAGCGGGACCGAGTGCTCCGCCAAGGTCACCAGCCATGGCGAGGAGTGCAAACATTGCAGTTCCGCCGGTGGGTATTTTTCCCGAACAGATGCTTATAGAACCGGGCCACATGATACCTACCGAGAATCCGCACATTATGCAGCCGAGAAGTCCGATTACAGGTATTCCCGACAGGGATGCAGTGATGTAACAGATCAGACACAGCAGCGCCGAGCCTATCATGAATTTCATAAGATCGAGTTTTTCGCCGTACTTCCCGTAAAGTGTACGGCTTATGCCCATCGTCACCGCAAACATACACGGTCCTGCAATATCTCCGACTGACTTAGTCAGTCCGAGAGCAGATTCAGCAAATGCCGACGCCCACTGCGCCATTGAAAGCTCCGAGGCTCCCGCACAAACCATAAGCAGTATCGCAAGCCAGAACAGCGGCACTCTGAGCAGGTCACGGATACGCATTCCCTCGCCGTCCTCGACGGGGTGTGCAATGGGACATACTGAAAAATTGTAAACATTCACCAGCGGAATTATCGCCCAGATACAAGAGAGCCACTTCCAATTTTCTATGCCGAAAGCAGTAAAAAACAGTGTTGAAATGAGTATGACTCCGACCGAACCCCAGCAGTAGAATGAATGCAGCAGACTCATTGCAGCTTCTTTGTGCTCAAACGGGCAGGCTTCAACTATCGGACTTACAAGTACCTCGGTCAGACCGCTTCCCATTGCATATATGACCGTGCTTATAATTATCCCTGAAAACGGATCGGGAAGCAGTTCTGGCAGAAAAGCAAGCCCGATAAGTCCCAGCGCAGAAAACACCTGCGAACCGATAACGCATTTCCGATAGCCGATCTTGTCGGCGAAACGTGCGCACAGCACATCTATGATAAGCTGAGTAACAAAAAATACCGACGAGATAAGGGCAATTTTCCCAAACGGAATACCAAAGCCATTGTGAAATGTGAGAAATAGAAGCGGAGCGAAATTAGCCGCTATTGCCTGTGTGATGAATCCAAGATAGCAGGATATAAGTGTTTTTCTGTAATTCACAGCCATATTGACAAGCTCCTTTACAAATGATATAATCAGATTATATAGTAAATGTCGTAACATTTCAATACACAAAATCACATTTTTATTACACAATATCGTAAATCAGGTGAGAACATGGGAAATGCAATCAAAAAGGACAGGATCACAACGGACGAAACCTTACGTGAAACTGCAAGTCACGGCAGCGAAGAATATCCGTTCAGCTACTATTATGAGGACATCTGGGATTTCGATTTTCACTGTATCGACTGGCACTGGCACCCAGAGGTCGAATTTGTTTATGTACAGCATGGCAAGGCTGATTTTCTGGTGGGTGGAAACAGGTATGTTCTAAGCTCGGGCGATGGGATCTTTATAAATTCTCAGGTGATACACAGGTTTGAAGCAGAAGACAGCGCCATCATTCCGAACATTGTTTTTTCACCTGTTCTGCTTGCGCCGCAGGGCAGTCTGATATACAGCAGATACATCAGACCGATAATTGAATCAACTACCGAATGTGTGATTTTTTCCGCCGAAGAAACAGCGCACCACAGCATTATCGAAACAATGAGGTCGGTATTTGCTGTGCAGGGTTCTGGCACGGCTTCTGAAATGGAAACGGTAGAACTGCTGCTGAAACTATGGCGCCTGTTATATGAAAGCATACAAATAACAGACTGTGGCCCCGTGTCCGGACATTCTGCA
>CABPZV010000057.1 GCA_902462015.1 uncultured Eubacteriales bacterium
CAGATATTTTTACTCATGCCTTGCAAATTTGCGCGCACGTGGTTATAAAAAGGACCGCTGGATTTATGAAATTGGCGAATCAATTGTTAAACCGGATATTTCATTCTTTTTAGATGTGCCGATCGCTGAGGCAATATACCGTGTCAGATGCCGTGAAGAAGAGAGAAACAGATATATTGATGTGCAGTTACAATACAATCTTCAAAGGGAATATAATGAAATCTGTAAATTAAACGGCGGAATAATGGTTCCGACAGGTATAGAACCGGACAGGTCTTATGATTATATAATTAAAGCTGTAAGAAAGGTATTGAATAAAAATGGACTTAAGAAAAAAGATTTATGAAATTATTGGCGGTATATGCGGAACGGAAGTCAGCGATTCAGACCAATCACTTAGCGAAGATCTTGGAATCGACAGTTTAGGAATGGTGGCGCTTTTAATCGAACTTGAGGATTCACTCAATATAGAGCTTGAAGAATCCGATATGAATCCGTTATTGCTCAAGACTGTAGAGGATATCGTTATTCTTGCGGAGAAGTACATATGAAAAATTATAAAAATATTCAGCTTCCCATTGTTGATCCGGTTTATGGAACTTATCATTTTCAGGGCGGTGCGAGCGCTGTTATCCATGACAATCCCAGTATACGCAACTGGTTTTTAAATGAAGTTATGAATCTTTGCTGTTCAAGAATGGTTTTGTTTGGACTGTCGACACCTCAGATAGGGATAGATAAATCGACCTGGGAGGATGTTCCTTTTTTTGACAAGAGGTGGTACTCAACACAGTTTTTGAGAGGCTGTACAAACTCTGTCATAAGAGAATTGCTTGACAGTTTATATTATGTGTACTTCAGCGGTTTTGACGATTATTATATGAAGGGAAAAACTTGGTATAAAGAAAGACATTTCTGCCATGACGGCCTGATATGCGGATATGATTCATCCGATAAAACCTTTACAGTTTTTGCGTATGACGACAGATGGGTTTACCGGTGCTTTAAAATTCCGCAGAAATGCTTTGATGCAGGAAGAAAATCAATGTATAATCAGGGAGTATACGGTGCTGTCTGCGGATTAAAGCCATATTCCAATCAAGTTGAGCTTGATCCGTCAAGAATCTATATGAATTTGTCCGAATATTTGAATTCATCGCTTGAAAAATACCCGCCGACAGAAAAGGGAACTGTTTACGGTATTGCTGTTCATGACTATATTGTTATGTATTTGGACAGGCTTTGTAACGATAAAATACCCCATAACAGAATGGATAGAAGAGTACTTAGACAGATTTGGGAGCATAAGGCAGTGATGCTTGAACGCATCAAAAAGGTTGAAAAAATGCTGTCACTCGGTTCAGAGATAAGCATGGCATATTCTCCGATTGTTGAAAAGGCGAATGTTACAAGAATGTTTTATGCATCGTATCATATGAAACGCCGGGATTCCCTTATTCCAGTTATGAAGAAAAATCTTATGGAAATACGCAATGATGAGGAGATACTGCTAAGAAACTTTGTGAAAAAATTGGGAGCAATCTAAAAATATGATACTGTGGAATTATCTTAAAAATGAAATGCTGAAACATCAGACGCAGACAGTCGGAGAGGGCGACTGCTCAATGTCATTTGAGGAAATTGTTATATATTCGGAAATATTTTCTGAAAAAATAAAAAATGAGCTTTGTTGCGGAATTGTATGTATGTCGGAAATGTCTGCGGCTATAGCGCTGCTTTCATGCTTTGCCGCCGGTGTAACCGCTGTTCCTGTATCAATCAGATACGGTGAGCTGCATATGCGTAAAATATTTGATAACGTTAATCCGACGTGTATAATTACAGATAAATATGGTGATTTGCAGGTTATATATTTAAAAAACAACCGGTATATTTTGCCTGAAATTCATCCTGCTGTAATAATGCATACTTCAGGGACTGAGGGATATCCCAAGGGGGTTATGCTCAGTGAACAAAATATTTATGTAAATTTAAAGGGAATCAAGGATTATTTTAGGATAGGCGCAGACGATTGTATATTAATTACCCGTCCGCTGATTCATTGCGCAGTTATGACAGGAGAGTTTTTGATATCATTGATAAATGGAGTCAAAATTCAGTTTTGTTCTTTTAAGTTTAATCCATATGAGACTGTAAAACAGATTCGAGATAATAACGCAAATGTTTTTTGTGGGACGCCAACGATACTCAACGTTTTATCAAGACTGTCAAAAAAAGCGGCTATGGCTTCTTTGAATAAAATTGTTATCAGCGGAGAATGTTTGAGCAGTTATTCTGCAAAAAAGATAAGGCAAGCCTTTCCGTATGCCCGGATTTATCACGTTTACGGTCTGACTGAAGCCAGTCCGCGAGTTTGTCATTTACCGCCGTCTGCTTTCGATGTTGCTCCGGATCATGTGGGGGTTCCGCTGAAAAACGTAAAAATTAAAATAGTCAGGGATGACGGAAGCGATGCAGAAACCGGAGAATCCGGAAGATTGTGGGTAAGCGGCGAAAGTATAATGCTTGGATATTACAACAATGAAAAGCTGACAAAAAGCGTTTTTAAGGACGGATGGCTATGTACAGGAGATACGGCTGTTATAAATAAAAATGGATATTTAAAGATTCTCGGAAGAGCGGACGATATGATAATCAGATCAGGAATGAATATATATCCACAGGAGATAGAATCGGTAATTAGATCTGACAGCCGCGTCAGAGAAGTATTAGTAAAGGGTATTCACCATGAAGACCGCGGAACAGAGCTTGAAATGATTATATCAGGCAGCTTTGAATGTATTGACGATATAAAGAAGTTATGTATAAAAAAACTTCCGTTGTATCAGGTACCTTCCAGGATTACATTAGTGGACGATATACCTAAAAACAGTTCAGGGAAGCTTATCAGAAGCTAAACGGATAGAAAATATACATGAAAGGAATTTTAAATGAAAAAATCAATTTGTGATGAGATAAAGGCTTTGCGAAAAACTGATTCGTTTTGTGTTGACAATACAAACGGAAACAGATATATGCTTGTTTTGTTCGAAGAAGATGGAAGCCGTACCGCTTATTGTTTCAGTACTCCTATTTATAATATTAATACCGGTAAAATGGTAAAGCTTTGTTTCCATAAGAATAAAGATACATATTTATTAGAGGGAAGTAATGCCGATGTCCGAATAAATGATGAAATTACGTTAAAAAATTCCGTGGGCAGCTGCCGATTTATTATTCCACAAGGTAAGTTTGCCATGTCAGATCCGGGTTTAAAAAAGGGGAATGATTATATTTATCCTGCAACAAACGGCATCGCATATAAAGCTTCCTGCCGTGACGGCTGTTTCAGAGATTTCTCGATTATAACCGACGTTCATTTCATGAATTCAAAGGACAATAATAAATATTTTGCCCTTATGACTCAGGAGTACGAGCCGTTTGTAACGGTGTCGGCGATAGGCTGTATGAATAAAGAAAACAAAATTGTTTCTCCTGCTGTAATAGAGGCTAAAAAAACGTCCGATTTAGAATACAGGCTGTCACTTGTCAGCTGCTGCAGCGATGCAGAATATATATTATTTGAAATAAATTTATATGAGAGAAAGCTTTTCTTGGATACAACTGTGGAAAGTAAAAATATCGGCGTGAACAATGCTTTCGGCAGTATAGCTTTTGTTGGAGATACTGAGCAGTTTGGAGAGCAATGGCTTTACTCAAGACCGGCATTTTCGCTTATATCTGAGCTTTATGAAAAATCGTTGAATTATGCTGTACTTCATATACCGAAATACAGCGATTCGGATATCGAATTGAATGTTTCAAAAGCCGGTTCCCGTTTTTGCAGCTTCGGATCGACGTGGAGCAATAAAATCCCGGTTGCCGATTTTATAACAAAGACTGTAAAGCACATGGGATATTTGGATATTGATATTTCCGGGTTGTTGATAGATCCTCAAAAAAAGCGGCTGATGCAGGATAACGGATTCGTTATAAATACACCGGTGAGAAATCATTTTTCTGTGCTTTCGACAGGAGATAACTATTACTTTCCGCAGATTCTTGAAATAAATTATGAATAACTTATATTTTAATTTTTTTACATTTTGCCGATTACAATTATGAGAAAAAATTTCTTTATATAATAGAGCATGTTCATAAAGAAAGAGCTTACAGAAAAGAAAAAATAATTGTGAAAGAGAAAGCTCTAATGCAAAGTTCTTAGAAACAAAAGTATGTCTGGAAAAACTTAATAAGAAGGAATCTGGACAAAACTTAAATTATTTACGAAAGGAAAGAATATAAAAATGGAAGAAAAAAAGACAATGGAAACTGATATCCAGCTAACAGAGAAAAAAGAGGTATATCAGGTAAAAGAGAAGAAAAGCATGAGAGGAGAAAACCGAAAGATATATCGAATGAGCGACGGAAGCGAACGCGCGGTATTTTACGGTGCCCCAATACACGAATTGGATGAGGAAACCGGGAGCTATGAAGAAGCGGAAAATGCTATTACAGCAGATCCGGACGGAAAGCATGCGCATGGAGAAAACCGCAGTTTTAAGGTTGAATTCAACTGCGAAAAGGATAATGACGAGCTTTTCGGTATTGAAAGCAGAGGACATAAAATTACAGTATCGTCAAACAGGACTAAAGGAAAAAAGTCAAATGAAATACGCGGAGCAGAAGCGAGGATACTGAAGAAAGGCAGGCCCGGAAAGAAACCGCAGGATGTGGTTTCATTTGAAGGACGGAACGGCGGAGAGGCTTACGAATATTCACTAAAAAATAATGGACTAAAAGAGAATATCATAATCACTGAACGGTCGGAATCATACAGATACTCATTCAATCTAAAAACAACTAACCTGAGTTATGAATGTGATGAAAAAGACAGAAGGATATACTTTCGGGACACAGAAACAAATGAACTGATATTTACAATTCCGGCACCGTATATGTACGACGCCGACGGAGCCGAATCAGAGAATGTATGCTATGAAATAAAAACAGCGGAAAATGGAGAAATCCGGATGTCGGTAATAGCAGACTGCGGGTGGGTAAACTCTGGTGAGCGTGTATTTCCGGTTACGATAGACCCACAGATTGATGTAAATCAGGAAGAAAATGTTGTAATATATCCGTGGGCCGGTGGTACGGTTGGCGCGAGCGGAACAAGCTATGTAGGATTAAAAGAAAATACAGTCAACAGAACGTATATAGTAATAAATAAACCTGAGCTGCCGGGAAATCCACGAATTAAGAAAGTATGGATGAAGCTTTACGGTAACACTATAGCTTCAGGGAGTACAGAGCCGCTTGTAGGACTTTACAGAGTAACCGGAGATCTTACCGTTGGGCAGTGCACGCCAGAAAACAGCACAGATATGATTGATTATGCTCATATAGGTGGCGATGTCGATGATAATCAGAAACATACATATACGTTCGATATAACCTCGGTGTATGATATCTTTGAAAAAGAGGATGTTTCTCAAATTACGCTTGTGCTAAAATTGATTGATGAAAGTATAACCAATTCGTATGTTTCGAGCATTAACATGAGAAGAACCGGATACATTCCTGAGCTGATAGTCGATTACGAAAAAAATGATGTTTTTGCAGATTCACACGAGAGCGACAGCTTTCAAATCGGAAGCGTCGGTAGGGAAAATGTTGATCTTCTTTGCGGAAATGTAACGCTTACCCTAAATGATTTTGTATGGGCGGGAAACAGAATGCCGGTCACACTGCGGCATATGTATAACAGCGTGTATGCAGAGTACGATTATACGGCGAACAGCGACGCGGATATAGAGGAAGCGGATTACAGCCTTATGAAGCTCGGCAAGGGGTGGAAGCTGAATATCATGCAAAGTGTGATTGAATCGGTGTTCCAGCTCGACGGGACGACATATGACGGATATATGTTTTTAGACGAATACGGAAAGAAAACATATCTTGTAGAGAGAACAGAGGACCGGTGCGAAGGAAACTGCGAAAACGGCGAATATACATACGAGGATTATTACCAAAGCGGAATTCTGTATGAGCCGACATGCCGCAAGCTTCTGTGCGGAACAGATGTATACAAATTCGATTCATCTGGCAGGCTGATATCAAAAACGGATTCTTACGGAAATACGATGAGTATAACATATACGCTTGGGAAAATCACATCGGTGACGGACGGAGCAGGCAGGGAATTTGAATTTACATACTCCGGCGATTATCTCAGCATGATAACAGCGCCTGACGGAAGCAGTATAAGCTATACATATCTTGCCGGTCTTCTTATCAGGATAACCTACGCTGACGGAAGCTGTTTGAAGCTTGCGTATGATTTTGATTCTTTGCTGGGCAGCCTGGCTTTTGCGAATAAAAACGGCCGTAACCTTGAGAACTGTACAAATATTTATACAGGAAAAAATATTACGGAGGTCAGAAGCTACGGAGCCGAAGGAAATGAATTAAAGCTTGGAAAAGTAAAAAAATATGTAAGATCCTTTGCGGCTAACACAGTGACAGTGACGGAAACATATCCGGCAGATTCGGATTTGTGCGAGACGGAGGATATAGTTAGTACGACGGTATACAAATATGACGCTGACGGAAAACAGATAAGCAATTACGGAAAAGAATTTACCGGAAGCTGTCATAATTATCTTAGCGGACATTGTTTTGAAAATCTCGATGCATGGACGGCAGAGTCAGCAAATACCGTAGACAGTATTCTTGTGCATTGCAGGGAAACAGATAAATCAAAATTCGGAGATTATGTTCTTCGTATGCAGACCTGGGATAAAGATGTTGTAGCCAACGGAGTATATCAGACAGTGACGCTTCCGGCCGGGACATACACAGCTTCGGCATATCTCCGTCTGATGAATTTATCGAGAAATCCGAGTATTTATATACGTGTTACGTCATCGGACGGTACAATACTTGCGGAAAGCGAACATCTGAATAAGAAATATTCGGATTATATGCGTGTCTCGGAAGTATTTACACTAACACAAAGCACAAGCGTAACAGTACATATACTGATGGACGGCAAAGGAACGGCATATGCCGATGCTGTACAGCTTGAAAAGGGAGAATGCGCCGGAGAATATAACCTGATAGAAAACGCCGGATTTGAAAACGGAATGGCACCGTGGACGAAAACACCTAATTGCAGACTTGACGCCAATACCGGAATAGAACAGTCTTACAGCCGTAAGATTAACGGAAATATTGTTGCTCATTCAACAATGTTTCAGACTGTACCGGCCAAGAAATCCCGCGGAACAAAGGAGACATTCACACTTTCGGGATGGGCAAAGGGATACGGACTTACAGACTATGAGCGCAAGGATTGTAATCCGTCGGTATTCAGACTTCGCGCGGAAATAAAGTACAATGATACGGAGTATAACGAAACCGGAATCGAGACGTATACGGCAGATTTCTCTCCGCAGACAGAAGACTGGCAGTTTGCTTCGGTACAGTTCAGCAAGGAAAAATACTGTACGATTGAAAGTGTAACTGTTTATGCTGATTATGATTTCAACAGCAGTACAGCATACTTTGATGAGATTAAGCTTATCAGAGATGGAATAGAAACCGGACTTGAAGAAAATGACTTTAACAAAGATATTGCAGAAAATACAGATTCCGGAAATACGGAGGAATCGGAAGAAGATGAAACGAATTCTGAGGTTTTTGAAGAGGTCCGCGACATATATGGCAATGTAATTACCGGAACTGAATTCAGAGAAGGAGAATTTGGAACTCTGTACAGCTCTTCTGCGTACGGAAACAACGGAAATGACCTTACAGGAAGCAGAGATACAAGAGGAAATATAACAAGCTATAACGTCGACGCATATACCTCAAAGACTGAGAGAATAACTGACAGACTGGGAAATATTACGGAATACGAATACGATGTTTACGGAAATATAACAAAGGCTGTAAAGAAAAATTCGGACAATACCGAGCTTTCAAATATATCTTACGCGTATAACGAGGTAAAAAATCCAACCGGGATAACACGCGGAGACGGAATGAAATACGCAGTAGACTACGACGCGTTTAATAATCTGAAATCGATAGGTATTAACGGAAAGACGGAAAAGCTGATTACTTATTCATATAAATCGGGTTCGGGAAGAATTAAGTCCGCTGTGTATGCAAACGGAGATGTGATGAAGCTCACATACAATAAGCTGGGACAGGTTATCTCTGAAAGATGGTATTCGAGCGATAATTCAATAATTGCATTTGCATCTTATGAATATGTATACAACGCAGAAGGAAAATTGATATCAACTATTGACTTTAAGGCCCTGAAGGAGTATAATTATACATATGATATGGGTAATCTTTCCAAGTATACAGAAAAAAGCATTGTTCTTGACGGAGATATAATCAAGTCGCGTACTGTAGACTTTTCGATTGTATATGAATATGAGGACGGCAAGCTTGTCCGTACAAACTATATTTCGGCAGACGGAAGCAGCAGAACGGTTGATACCGAATATCCTGAAAAAGAAAACAGAATTGTCAAGTTTGAAGCCGGAGGAAAGACGGTTACAAGCCGCAGCAAGACAGACGGCTTCGGACGTAAGGCTTTTGACGAGCTTCAGCTTGGAGCGGGCTTCGTGTCAAGACAGTTCAGCTACTACGGCGGACAGGTAACTGAAGAACATATTGAAAATGAAAAGCTGAAGTCAAGCCCAACGACTTCACTTGTAAGTCAGATTGCATATACCGACGGAAGAACTATCAGCTATGAATACGACGCGGAAGAACGGATTACAAAAATAACCGATACGGAAGACGGGGTAACCGAGTATACATACGACGCATTAGGTCAGCTTCTCACAGAGACGAAAAACGGAACGGTAGTAAATACAATGACATATGATGAGTATGGAAATATACTTACAAAGAATGACATTGTATATACATACGGAAATGCAGTATGGAGAGATCTGCTCACCGGATACTGCGGAAAAACAATAACGTATGATGCACAGGGAAATCCGCTTGTATATCTTGGGAAAATACTTAAGTGGGATAAGGGCAGACAGCTGACAGCTTTCGGAAATATCACATTTACCTATAACGCAAGCGGTATCCGAACATCTAAGACCGTAGGAGGGACAAAACACAGCTATATTCTTGACGGAACAAAGATTCTGAAAGAAACTTGGGGAGATAATACAATAATACCGCTGTACAGCAATGAAGGCGACACATGCGGAATCATATATAACGGTGAACCGTATTATTTTATTAAGAATCTGCAGGGAGATATTATATCGGTAACAGATAAGAACGGAAATACCGTAGCAAAGTATTCATATGACGCATGGGGAGCTTGTACTGTTGTCAGTGATTCGTCGAACTGTAATATTGCAGAGGTTAACCCATACAGATACCGCGGCTATTACTATGACGCTGAGACTGGCTTATATTATCTTCAGAGCAGGTACTATGATCCTTCTATCTGCAGATTTATTAATAGTGATGATTTGCGTTTAATATTTAAAGAATCTGCAAAAAATATTTTTGTATATTGTAAAAATGATCCTTTAAAATATATTGATAAATTTGGGAATAGATCTAAAGTAAATGGAATAATGGATTTTAGTATAGGAATTAATAATACATACTATGAAAAAACAAAGGAAAGTTATTATTATGATTCGTCTGCTTCTCCTAGTTTAAGTGATCATTTTTTTCATGCTGCATTTAATTATTTTGGAACTTATGATAAGTCGGTGAAATATTTGATACCAAATGGAAGTGCCTTTTATGAGCATTATTTATATGGAAATGGGGTTCCCGTTTATATTGATTATTTAGATGCATATAACGATGATAATAAAATCCGGAGATTTATAAATCAATATTTGAATCAGATGGTAGTAGCTGCAAGTACTTATAGTTTTAATCCATGCAATAACAAAGTTTTTTTTCTTACAGGTGATTTCAGTTTAGTAAACACAGAAACTGTGGATTGGACATTTGCCTTGAATACACATTATATATGTATATATGCTTTTGTGGATGCAAGTGATTTTTTTAGAGCAAAAATTGAATTTTATATAATATCTCGTGATTATTATCAGTTTTCAGAGGAACAATCTTTTAAAATGATTCCCGATAGTATAAATGGAGTATTTGTTGAATACGGTTGGGCACAGCCGTTTTATTCTCATGGTCTGATATATGGTGAAATGTCAGTTAACCTAATGACTGGATTGCGATCGTCATTTAAATTATATCATGATTATGGAGACATTTATTTAAAATATATAAAGTATGTTTAATGTTAAATTAATATTTCTTATTCTAAAAAGGTAAGCTATATGAATCATTATTTGAGGTGTTATAAGTTTGAAATAAACTATCTTCTCCTCCCCAACAAAAGGCATAGAAACAAAGACTACCGCATGGTAGCCGAAAAAACAGTATCAAAACAGATTAAGAAGTCGCAGGGGTGACGAGATACCCTTGACGTTGGAGAATAAAGATAGCCTCATCCACCGAAACGGTACGGTGTGTAGGTGGATTATTTGACCGAGTATAAAGATCGGGATTGTAAGGCTCATTCTTTTTGAGAATGTTGTAAATGGCAGTCAGTAACATTCTTGCAATCGCGATGATGGCTTTCTTGTGACCTCTGCGCTTTTTAATAGATAAATACCGATTGCGGATTTCGGGATTGCTCTTTTTGCGGATCGCGCAAAGAGCGCATTGAACAAGTAACGGCTTGATGTAGTCACCGGCACGACCGATGCGAGTGGTTTTCTTCTTGCCTGCACTCTCGTTGTTCTGCGGAGTAAGACCAGCCCATGAGCAGAGATGCTTCGAGGTTGGGAACACGGACAAATCCACACCGATCTCGGAAATGATTCCGATGGCAGCAAAGGTCTGGATACCCGGCACCGTAGAAACGAGATCGAACTGCGGAAGATACTTTTCCGCAACGGTAAGAATTAAAGATTCAACATTCAGTTTGCATAGTTCAAGACTATCCATGTGAGAACGGATAATACGAAGTTTTTCTGCTTGTTCGGGGCAAAATTCACCGTCTACGGCGGCAAGCAATTCTTCGTTGGTTGCTTTCATACCTTTGGTTCTGAACTCCGCCACATCGGTGATCTTATCGGAAGGGTTCTCTAACAATTGAGAGATGATGTTAGAAGAAGCTTTACCAAACACATCTGAAAAAACATCATCCAATTTGATGTTGGAAACGGTAAGACAGTTTTGTGCACGGTTCTTTTCACCGACAACAAAATTGGTGAGCTTTAGGCGGTAACGAACCAAGTCCCGAAG
>CABPZV010000058.1 GCA_902462015.1 uncultured Eubacteriales bacterium
AGAAAATCTTTTAATTAGATTTTAATTACTGCTATTTGTCACATAACGCACATTATGTTATATGAATCGATGAAGCTTTACTGACGCCTTGCCGTCAGTTTTTTTATCCTTTATATAATCAGTCTCATTCCATCAAGCTTTCTGCGGTGCTCCGCGCCGGTAGTAATGATATAAATTCTCGTTGTATTTATGCTGCTGTGTCCCAAAAGGTCGGCAAGCTTTGCAATATCCCGTTCAATGCCGTAAAATGTCCTTGCGAACAGATGGCGAAGATTATGCGGAAACACTTTTTCCGGTTTTACATCTGCACGTCTGCAAAGCCCTTTCATTTCCCTCCACACATTGCACCGGTTCATGGGTCTGCCTGAGCGTGTAATGAAAAGCGGTCCCGATGAAATGTGATTCTTGGCGGCATAGCGCAGCAGCTTACTCTGCAGCTTTGCAGGCAAGAATATCGTACGTGTTTTTCCTTTATTCATTACCCTTGCTTCGCCCTTTTTTGCCGCTTCCGCCGAGATGAACTGCAGTTCACTCACCCTGATGCCGGTGCCGCAGACAGTCTCAATCAGAAGCCCCAGTCTCTCGTTGCCCTGCGTTCTTGCTGTCTTGACAAGACGGATATATTCCTCCTTCGTTAATTCTTTATCTGCCGGGCAGTAGGTTTCTCGCTGAACCCTAAATTGCTTTACACAGCAGTCATGAAGTCCGATAAATCGCAGAAGGGAATTGAGAGACGCTATCATGGAATTTGCGCTTGTTACCGCATAGCTGTTTTTCAGCGCAGCCTTATACTCTATAGTCAGCTCTTTGCTCACGCTTCTGCCTGCGGCAAAATCGGCAAAATATGCCGCGTCGCGCAGATACTTTTCTATAGTTGCTCGGCTCTTTTCTTTGTTTTTTAGATAAGCGGCGAATTCCGACACCGTTTTGCTTGTGATTTTTTTCCTTTTCATACTTATGACCGTACCTTTCGATAGCTTAAACCGGATAATATCCGTTTCTATTAAAAATAATTTTCCCATAAATTTTGTATTTTATCAATTCTTCTGTCATAAATATAATAAAAAGTAAAATCTCCCCGTCATTTTCGGAATTCGCCTGTCAAAGCGCCGGATATCAGACGGAGAACACCCTAAATTAGTTATATAGCTAAATTCAGACAGTCTGAAAGTTTAAATCGGAGCAACGCTCCTGCTTTGATCGCAAAGAGCAGAGCTTGCGAAAGATTGCAACCTACGCAGAGAGCGTTAGCTCCTCAGGGTTTCAGTGGGAGATTATAACTCCCACTGAAACCCTGAAGTGGAACCTGCCGCCTTAGGAGGCGACCGCCTTAGAAGGCGGGGGACATCTGCGTTAGGTTATATTATCATTTTTAGCTGAATATTAAAAAAGGCTTTCATACTTCAAAAAAGTATGAAAGCCTTTTTAGCAAAGCTTTAACGGCAATTTCTAAATCACTGCAGTGTATCGCGCCGCACTGCAGAAACCGCAATTCCAAGACCAAGAAACAGGCTTAGTACAGACGAGCCTCCATAGCTTAAAAACGGCAGAGTCACGCCGATTACAGGAAGAAGTCCCATACACATTCCTATATTTTCTGTAGCCTGGACAATAAATATCGCGGCGACCCCTGCGCAAATCTCAGCCCCCGTACGTCCGCACTTTCTTCCCATCTGCAGCAATCTGAAAACAATCACTGCATAGAGAATAAAGACAGCCAATATCGCTATAATTCCGAATTGCTCCGCCATCACGGAGAAAATCATATCAGTGTGAGCCGCCGGAGTTTTAGGCGAATATGTCAGAGAAAGCCATTGTGAGCCCCATGGAAATCCGGATATTATCGCATTTTTACTTAAAATCACCTGATAGCCGTATCCAAGCGGATCAAGCTCCGGATTCAGTCCGACGATGATTCTTTGCTTTTGATATTCCGTTAGAAACCGCCATATAAGCGGAAATCCTGCAAGACACAGCGCCCCTCCGCCTGCAAAATACCATACGCTGAGGCCAGCTGAAAAACACATGAAAACCGCGATAAACAAATACACAAGGGCACTTCCGAGATCATGCTGGAGCACAACGATTCCTGCTATGACGCCAACATGCACGAGAAGAGAAAGCACTGCCAGTGGATGATTTATCTTTTCACCTATCAGCTTCAAATGTCCGGTAAAAGAAATTATAAATAGAAGCTTTACAAATTCCGAGGTTTGAAGCTGCAGTGAAATTCCCGGAACAGTCAGCCAGCTCTTCGTCCCTGACGGTCCCGTCCCATATTTTAAAGTTAGAAGGAGAAGAGATACGGACAGTATCAGACAGCACCACCACAGCCTCTTATATACAAAACCAAGCGGAAGCTTAGCAATCAAAAGCATAAGCACCGCACCGGACGCCGCCGCTCCAAGCTGAACAAAAATCTTTGAAAGGCCTCTACAGGAGGATAGTTCAGAAACAGAAACTGTAACAAAAATCGTGACAATTCCAATAGCGGAAAGGATCAGCGCGCATATAAGCAAAATTTTACTTCCGTAAAACCAGCTTTTAAGAGATTTTCCGCCGTATCCGTCCGTTTTGAATTCTTTACCTGTCCTTTTCTGTAAATTCCGGCGCCCTCCGGCGCCGTCACTACAATATTTTTTCTTCATTTCTCATTAATGACTAATTACCGTTTTTCTTCAAACTATATAATTCATAATGTTATCATTTTATATCCATATCTATATACTCTTTTTTGTAATGATATAAATCATAAATTAATTTTCCTAAAGAATATGCAGCTGATAAAATTATTCCATATATAATCTTCTCTGCTTTACACAGATATAAGATAAATACAGTAATCAATATTCGTCCGATAAAATCAAAAATATATTCAAACAGATGATTTTTAATATGCTTTTTCAGCATAAACTTTCTTTTTTCTTCTATACTGAAACTACTGTTCATAACGATCCCTGTCTTTCGGATTTGCTTTCCATTTATCCAATTTCCGGTAAAAGAGTATTGTTCAAAGAATATGAAATCATCAAAGCAAAAGCTCAATATGCCTTTCCCCAGTAAACCAAATGCTTTGCAGGTTTGCCGCAGCAGACACATTTGTCCGAAAGCTGCACCTGTTCAAACGGAATACAGCGCGATCCCACTTCGGTAAGCTCCTTAACTCTGTCCTCGCAGTCAGGATCTCCGCACCACATTGCCCGGACAAAGCCATCTCCGTTTTCGGAAAGCTTCTGCTTGATTTCATCAATACTTGTGCAGTCATATGTATGCGCCTTACGGTTGGCAAGCGCCTTTTCATAAAGGCCGGCGCGTACCTGCTCAAGCTTTTCGGCAACCGCCGTCTCAAGACCGTCGAGCGGAACAACCGTTTTTTCACGGTTATGCCGCGTGACTATAACGCACTGATTCTGCGCAATATCACGCGGTCCGAGCTCAATCCGCACCGGAACACCCTTCATCTCGTATTCCGAGAACTTCCAGCCAGGAGAGTTGTCACTTACATCAAGCTTGACTCTATAGGTGTTCTTCAACCGTTCATAAAGAGCTGACGCAGCCTCAGTTACACCCTCCTTATGCATCTGAACAGGTATGATAACCGCCTGAATCGGAGCAATTGCAGGAGGCAGCACAAGTCCGCTGTCATCTCCGTGCGTCATGATGATCGCCCCTATAAGACGTGTTGAAACTCCCCATGAAGTCTGATGCGGATATGTAAGATTATTATTTTTATCGGTAAATTTAATATCGAACGCCTTGGCAAAGCCATCCCCGAAATAGTGAGAGGTTCCGGCCTGAAGCGCCTTTCCGTCATGCATAAGCGCCTCGATTGCGTATGTTGATACAGCTCCGGCAAATTTGTCGCTTTCGGTTTTCGGTCCCTTTATAACAGGCATTGCGAAAAGGTTTTCGCAGACATCTGCATAAATCTCCAGCATACGGAGCGTCTCCTCCTGCGCTTCTTCAGCCGTTGCATGAATAGTATGCCCCTCCTGCCAAAGAAACTCGCGGCTGCGGAGAAACGGACGCGTTGTCTTTTCCCAGCGTACAACAGAACACCACTGATTATAAAGCTTCGGCAAATCTCTCCAGGAGTGAACAATATCCTTGTAGTGATCGCAGAAAAGCGTCTCAGATGTCGGCCGGACACACATTCTCTCCGCAAGCTGATTATTTCCCCCGTGTGTAACCCAAGCAACCTCCGGCGCAAAACCCTCAACATGATCCTTTTCCTTATTGAGAAGCGACTCCGGAATAAAAAGCGGCATGTAAACGTTTTCGTGTCCGGTTTCCTTGAATTTTGCGTCAAATATCTTTTGAATATTCTCCCAGATTGCATAGCCGTACGGCCGATATATCATACATCCCTTAACGCTTGCATAACCTATAAGATCGGCTTTTATGCACACATCGGTATACCACTGCGCAAAATCTTCCTTCATTGATGTGATTTGCTCAACAAGCTTTTTTTCATTCTTCTGTTCAGCCATTTTTATTTAATTTCCTTTTGTTTTTAGTATTCTCAGTTATATCCGCCGCTTGATACTCACAGCAAAAAGCAAGATATCCGACTGTAGAAGCGATTCTGCCAAGAACGTACGTCAAGCGTACGCGATATTATGCATAATCTGCCACGCCGGGTTTTATTCTACGGCTTCGAAAAATTCATTTTAATAACACAGCTTAATTATATCAGCGAAAATCCGATCTGTCAACAATTAAAAGCCGGTTAGAACAGCCGCATGCAGAGCCTTCAAATCTCAGAGCTTAAGAATGTCATACCCGGCCGCTTTTACCAGACGGTTGAATACGGCAAGTCCTATGCCGCCGCCCGAAGGCATTCTCGCATAAATCGTATCGACACCCTGAAATTCGCGCAGGCATTTGAAGAGAAGGTGCGCCTGCTCTGCAGGGGAATATCTGCTTCCGATAACCATTGCATTCTTAAAACCAAGGAGCGGCTTGTCCTCTCTGTAGCAAAGTATTCCACAGTCTTGCTTATCTTCAAGAAAAGAATAAACCTGACTGTCATCCCCGTCAAGTATAATCACACGTGCGTCCGGCGCATAATGCCTGTATTTCATTCCGGGAGCCTCCGGAATTCCCGAAAATTTACTGAAAACCGCACTGTCAATTTCAACATCGGCGCATACCGTCCGCAAATCGTCAGGCGTGACTGCCCCGGGCCTTAAAAGCTTAAGTCCTCCCCGGCCGTCCGGCTTGACGATTGTCGATTCAAGACCGAAGCTGCACATTCCTCCGTCAAGGATAATATCCACCCTGCCGTCCATATCATGGCGGCAATGCTCAGCCGATGTCGGGCTCGGCCTGCCGGAAATATTGGCAGACGGAGCGGCAATCGGTACTCCGGCAAGCTCTATCAGTCTATGCGCATGTCTCTCTACCGGTATGCGTACTGCCACAGTGTCAAGTCCGCCGGTTACAGTATCAGGTATACAATCCTTTTTGGGAAGAATTACGGTAATCGGCCCCGGCATAAAACGTTCTGCAAGCTTATAATAAAGCTCGGACGTGTATGCATATTTTTCAGCGTCCTCGGGCTCTGCAAGATGAATTATCAGCGGATTATCCGACGGTCTCCCTTTAGCCGCATAAATCTTCCCGGCCGCATCGGCATCGAGCGCATCAGCGCCGATCCCGTAAACCGTCTCGGTCGGAAAAATCACAAGACCGCCGCGCAGAATCACGTCCGCCGCGTGTCTTAAATTTTCATCGTCTTCCGCGGACAGATACTCTGTATGACAGCTGCCTTCCGAGGCGACGATTCCAACTTCCATTGCCATAATTATGACCGTGCCTTTCGTTTATTCCGGCGATTCTGAGCCGGACTTTAATTTTTCAGACGCATCCGCTGTAGCAAGAGAAGCAATCATTTCATCAATATCGCCGTTTAGAAATGATTCCAGACTGTGAAGTGTAAGACCTATACGGTGATCGGTAACACGGCTCTGAGGATAATTATAAGTTCGGATACGCTCACAGCGGTTTCCGGAGCCTACCTGACTCTTTCGCTCCGAAGCAATCTTCTCATTCTGCTCTCTCTGCTTTAGATCAAACAGCTTTGTACGGAGAAGCTTCATAGCCTTATCGCGGTTCTTAAACTGAGAACGCTCGTCCTGACATTCTATAACGATTCCGGTCGGAATATGAAGCAGACGTATTGCAGACTCCGTCTTATTTACATGCTGTCCGCCTGCTCCGCTGCTCTTAATCGTCTCTATTTTCAAGTCATTCGGGGAAATTTCCACCTCAACATCCTCCGCTTCAGGCAATACTGCAACCGTTACCGTTGACGTGTGAATTCTGCCGGACGACTCGGTTTCGGGTACACGCTGAACGCGGTGAACTCCGCTCTCAAATTTGAGCTTTGAGTACGCGCCCTCTCCCTCTATCATAAACGAAACCTCTTTAAAACCGCCGAGCTCCGTTTCATTTGCATTGACAATTTCATGCTTCCAGCGCATTTTGTCCGCATACATAGTGTACATGCGATACAAAACCCCGGCAAACAAAGCCGCCTCTTCACCTCCTGCTCCGCCGCGAATTTCTACAATCACGTTTTTGTCGTCATTTTCATCACGTGGAATAAGGAGAACCTTAATTTCTTCATCAAGCTTTGCCAGCCGATCCCTTCCGCTTCGCAGCTCTTCGTCGGCAAGCCCCCGCATTTCCGTATCGCTTTCTGTTTCAAGAATCTCAAGTGCGTCCCTCACAGTTTGCTCTGCAGACAAGTATTCCCGGTATTTTTCTATCACCGGAGTAAGCTGCTTATACTCCCGCATAAGCGCCGAATACTGTGCCATATCGGAAATAACTTCCGGATTCTCTATTTGTTTCTCTATTTCCCTGTATCTGATTTCTACGTCACGAAGCTTATTAAGCATCTGTTTCTTCAACCTTTCGATTCAACAAAAGTCAATACTGAGTCATGAGGCCTTCGGCGGACTGTACTCGCCGCAGACGCTCCATATTTACCTTGTAATTCCCATTGCCTCAAGAATATCTCTCTGTCTGTCAAACATAATTTGCTCGTCATCATCGCTTGTTACATGGTCGTAGCCAAGAAGATGAAGAACCGAATGCACACAGAGAAAAGCAATTTCACGCCGAAGCGAATGACCGTAATCACGCGCCTGCATAATCGCGTGGTCAATCGAGATTACAATATCGCCAAGCGGTATACATCCGCTCTCATAATCAATGTCATCCGGAGTCGGACAGCCGTCCTCTAACAGCGGAAAAGAAAGAACATCTGTAGATGAATCAATTCCGCGGTACTTCTTATTAAGGCGATGTATCTGCCTGTCACTTACAATTATTACAGAAACCTCCGCAGGAAACTCCTTAATACACATATGCTCATATTTCAGCGCCGAATATACCGCGCGCTTAATAAGCAGCTTTGTCTGAAAATCAATCAGATACCGTCCCTGCCGGTTTTCAACTTTAACCCTGCATCCGCATCCTAAACGTCCTAAAACAGAAATTCCGATTTTTTTCATTCTTATTACCTTATTATCTGCACTCCAGATACTCCTTTTCATTAATTTCCTGCAGTACCTTTTTCATATGCTGTTATAATTCTCTGTACCAAACGGTGACGGACAACATCCTTTTCAGTAAAATAATGAAGATTAATTCCCTCAATGCCTCGGAGAATACGCAGCGCCTCAGCAAGTCCGGACTGCTTTCCCTCCGGCAAATCGGTCTGAGTTATGTCGCCGGTTACTATAATTTTAGAGTTAAATCCAAGACGCGTAAGAAACATTTTCATCTGCTCCCGTGTAGTGTTCTGCGCCTCGTCAAGTATGATAAATGAATCACTCAAAGTGCGTCCGCGCATATATGCAAGCGGAGCAACCTCAATTGTTCCGCGTTCAATATATTTCATACATGTCTCAGAGCCTAACATATCGTAAAGCGAGTCATAAAGAGGGCGCAGATACGGATCGATTTTGCTCTGCAGATCTCCGGGCAGATACCCCAGCCGCTCCCCAGCTTCTACCGCCGGACGCGTCAAAATAATTTTGCTCACCGTCTTTTTCCGCAGCGCGTCGACGGCAAGCGCAACGGCAAGATATGTCTTTCCTGTACCGGCAGGGCCAACCCCAAAAACAATAGTATTATCCCTTATTGCACCGACATATCTTTTCTGCCCTGCTGTCTTTGCCTTAACCGGTTTCCCCCGGGTAGTCACACATATACATTCCGAGCTGAAACCGCTCAGTTCGTCCTCCTTGCCTTCTTTTACCATGTCGATCACATAATGAAGACTCTGATCGTTTATTCCCTCTCCGGGAGACACCATTCTGCACAGATACTCAAGCGCGGTAGCTGCACGTCCCACAGATTCCTCGTCCCTGCCCTCTACAATCAAAGTATTTCCCGCAGTTTCCTCCGAATCCTCACTCCGTACCGCAACCCCAAAGGCGTTTTCAAGCTCCTTTATATTTCTGTCAAGTACACCGAACACCGCCCCAGTCTGCTCGGCACTGTCCGTGTTGAGCGTCCTTTTTATAAGTCCTTCCATATTTTTAAATTAATCCTCTTCCTTTTAAGGCCTTAATATCCCCGAATCATCTCATATATCCTGTAAGTTTTTGTAATACCTCGGCTAATCCGTCACTGTAAGCGGAACTGTCTGTGCAATATTTTCAACACATCTGATACGACAGCAAAGGTTATAAAACTGATATCCGTCTTCATCTGTAACTACAGACGCTTCGGTTTCACGCGATATGATTTCCGCATCAGCAAGCTCGGAAGCAATCTTTTCCGCCATCTCCGCATCGGCAATCAAAGCCGCCTCGGATGAAGTCCGCTGTCTCGTCTCATCGGTATACGGATGATACGAGGTTACGTATTTTGTAACCGGAAGTATTATATTTCCGGGAAGAACAATTCTGTCCTCCTCATAATCCTCTTCATAAAGCCTTGACGCGTCAAGAGACGGACTCTTCAGCCTGAGCTTAACAGCAAAAATTCCAATGTCATACGTCTGCTCCGTCTGCCCGGAATAAACCCTCTCAGTATATTCAAGTGGAACCGATACCGTAAGCTCATGGTATGTTTTAGCCATCACTATCCCGTCCGCTCTTACAAAACGGTTGGAAAAATCATTCTTATCCTCAATTACACCGCTTATAAGAAGCTGTCCCTTAACAACGCTGTCTCCGTCAGTCACAACCGAATCACCATCAAAGGTATTTACATATTCCACGACGCCGTCGTATTTCGAAATTACATTTGCCGGTCCTGAAACATCGCTCTGGCCTTCTCTATCCATTCTCGGAAGCAGTCTGACCTCAGCCGTTGTACCAAGCATATTTACCGAAACCCATGCAGTATCATCAGCAATCAGCAGATATTTGGTACAGAGCGAATAAAAGTCAATTCCTGGTATATACGCCCCCACCCTGCAGCCGAGCGAGGATAAATTATCAATTACTTTATCCTTGTCCGTCTCTCCGCTGCTGTATACTTCGATATTCCATATGAACTGAGTAGAAAGCCACATAGTAAATAAGAATATAACTGCCCCTATCAATATTCCGGGACGGCGTCTGTACCGGCTGACCAGAGCAGGAAAGCCTCTTTCATATATAATATATACCCTTATTCCGTTTTTGTCAAGAAGTGAAATCACCTTCTGCCTGTCGCCGTGTGAAATTTCAGCTTTGACAGAACCGTCCTCCTCCCGTCCGGTACAGCTGTAAATAATTCCACAGCCGTTCATAAGTCCGAGAGCTGTTTCACCGCAGTCTGCATCAAACCGCAGAACATCATGACCTTCAAAAAATTTTAGAAATTTTAAAAACAGCATATTAATCTCCATTGCCGCAGGCAGCGGCCGAATCGAACATGAAAATATCAATCGCTGAACCTGTTCAGCATTCACCGTATTTCAAATCACATATATTTGCTTATTAAGCTTTTTATTTCCTGCCGTCAAAGCCGACGGAGTCAATAATACCTGTAAGCTCTAAAGACTTATTCAGACAGCTTTTTAAAGATAGTCCGCGTCCGGTAACCTCAAGCTCATACTTACCGAGTGAAAGACGTATCATATCTTCACGATAGCATAGAATTTTTTTGCAGGAGCTGACGTTAAGAGTCATATTATCACTTATAGTTATAACCGTCTCCGGTATAAACGGACTGACAGACTGAGGAAGGTCGACCGATTCAAGAAAACGCTGCGAAAACGAGCGTTTTCTTCTTCCACCCGTTTTTTTATTTTCACCTCTGGCGTCTTTTCTAAAAAAGCCGTCTGTATGAGCGCTTTTTTCTCTCCCGGAATGTTTCTCCATTAACTGAATCCTCCGTTTTTAAGCATTATCGTCCGACTGAGGTGCATGTTTTGCTCAGCAGACAAATATAAATAAATTAAGACGTCTCCGCCTGTCAGGTCGGTGACTGTTAGTACGCCGTCTAATAATACGTTAGAAGCCATAGACGGCCGGTTGTAATGACTTTTCAGAAGGGGTTTAAATCGGAGCAACGCTCCTGCGCTTGCGAACGATTGCAACCTACGCAGAGAGCGTTAGCTCCTCAAGGTTTCAGTGGGAGATTATAACTCCCACTGAAACCTTGAAGTGGAACCTGCCGCCTTAGGAGGCGACCGCCTTAGAAGGCGGGGACATCTGCGTTAGGTTATAACCTCTCGCTGAAAACATCACATCACTGGACATTCAATTTATTGAATAGTCTTGTAAATTCATTTTATGCGGGGTGATCCGGATTAATAACAGTTTTTCGGTCAGCAAACCATCTGCAAACATTTCAAATCAGCTTCCGCTTTTAAAAACGGATTGTCAGAAAAGAAATAAAATAGGTTTTGCGTACATTTTCAAATGTATATTGGCAGTTTCGGCGTTTCCGGTTCTCGTTATATTTTCTGAAAATGCGGCAATGGCGGCTTCGCAGTCGCTTCAGCTCTGCGTCAGTACAGTAATACCGTCTTTATTTCCGTTTCTCGTTATCTCCACTCTGATAACCTCCAGCGGAGCAGGCGACGTTATAGGAAAGCTTATATCCGTCCCATTTGAAAGAATTTTCAGAATAGACAAAAGCTGCGCAGTACTCTTTCTGCTGGGAAATCTCACCGGATATCCAGCCGGCGCAGCAGCTGCGGCAAATCTCGTTATGTCAGGAAGGACAGAT
>CABPZV010000059.1 GCA_902462015.1 uncultured Eubacteriales bacterium
GGGACGTCGGATATCGAAAAAGCGGTAAAAGAATTCCGGGAAAAGGCTATAATCTAAGGCTGATCCGATCCATAAGATAATGCTTATGTGTAGCAAGTCGCATTAAGTCAGTACACAGACATTCCTGCTATTACGTAATTTTGATTTGCTTTATGCAGGCTTTTAGGAGCTTTAAGGAGTGTTTGATAAATGAAAATATTAGAAAAAGTATTGTGTGTATCAATTCTGCTGATCTGGACGATAACTATGGTTTCCTGCAAACAGTCGTCAAATACTGGTTTTGGAGAGAAAACACTTGAAGCGGTGACGCAGGAGAACGATAATGCGGCGGATCTGGCGCAAACCGCAGACGGGACTTATATAACTGGTGAGAATGACAGTACGCCGGTAAATGGATTGGATGATGACAGTGAAGCGTGTGATAAAGCTGAGGCGCTGCTTGAGGATATGACGCTTGATGAAAAGGTGGGACAGTTATTTTTCGTAAGATGTCCTAAAAATGAAGCGGTTGAAGATATATTGGGATATCATTTGGGAGGTTACATACTTTTTAAGAGAGATTTTGAGGATAAGCTTCGAGAAGATATTGTAAATGAGATATATTCATTTCAATCGGCGAGCAAAATTCCCATGTTAATAGGAGTTGATGAAGAAGGCGGAAGTGTTGTCCGTATCAGCTCCAATACCAATCTTCGCAAAGAAAAATTTAAATCGCCGCAGGAATTGTACAGCGCCGGTGGTCTTGACGCGATTCTAAATGATACAAAAGAAAAAGATATGTTCTTGAAGGATTTGGGGATAAATGTTAATTTCGCACCTGTAGCTGACGTTTCTACAAATCGATACGATTTCATTTATTCAAGGTCGTTTGGAAAAGACGGACAAAGTACTGCCGAATATGTAGAGACTGTGGCAAGACAGATGCACATGGATTCTATGGGAAGTGTTCTCAAGCATTTTCCTGGTTACGGAAATAATATTGATACGCATACAGGAATAGCATATGATGAAAGACCAATCGAGACGTTCGAGTCCAGTGATTTAATACCGTTTCAAAGCGGCATTGATAGCGGAGGCGATACATGTGCAATCTTAGTGTCTCATAATATAATAGCTTGTATGGATAAGGAGCTTCCGGCTTCATTGTCAGGAGCAGTACATGAACTTATCAGAAGTGTGATGGGCTTCGATGGCGTGGTAATGACCGACGACCTTGCTATGGATGCAGTGTCTGCGTATGCCGAGAATGGAGATGTGGCAGTGATGGCACTTCTTGCAGGAAACGACATAGTGCTTACGACCGATTACCGAACTCAGATTCCTTCTGTTATAAAAGCCGTACAAAACGGCAGGATAAAAGAGGAAGCGATAAATGCAGCGGTAATGCGAGTGCTTAATTGGAAGCTGAATCTTGGCATTATACAATGAGTGCAGGCAGCCCGGAACCGGGCGCAATAAAAAATGTCTTATCAGCTTAAATAATTAAACCGGAGCCAGCTCTCTTTACAGCAGAGAACTGGTTCCGGTTAAAAATGTCGGAACATCTTGCCTAAGTTATAAATTTGATCAGGGTATTATGATACGTTACATAAGAGCCGGATATTTTCTCCGTTGCGGTAGATGCAGAATTCAATATTACTCATATTCTGCGCTTCAACTTTATCAAACATTATGGAAAAAACGTCGCTGACTGTGTAAACCGGCATTCCGCCGATTTCAGTGATAATGTCTCCTGCATAGATATCCGAAACAGTAACCGTTCCGCCCGTTTCCACATTTTCAACATAAACACCGTGGGGAAGCCTGTAAGTCCTTATAAAGCTATCACTGATTTGTGTACAAAACATGCCGGTAAACCTTTTGGTAATTATCTGCGGATCGCTGTATTTTTTAACTTCAGTTCCCTTTGCATTTAAAGACTGAGAAGCTTCGGACTTCTGTAAAGCCTCTTCATCATCTTCGGCTTCGTCCGCCTCCGCACTCGTTCCGCTGAACACAACATGCTTCAGCTCTTTCAGCAGCATGCCTTCTTTTGTAAACATAACAGCAACAACGGTAACCGAAAGTACGCAAATAAAAGCCGTTATAAAATACAAAACACTCAGAATTGTATCTGCATAATGAATACGTGAATTCTCTCTTTTTTTTCGCTCTATTTCGTGTTTATACACAGTATAATAAGAACTGCAGGCACCGTTTCCATATAAAGCCTCGCGTCTGTCAGCAGAACTTTTATTATTTTCCCGGCTGCAATCGCTGTCATTTTTTAAGCTGCCCGATAAAAGAGCTGAGTAATTTTCGGCGCTATATATTTTATTTTCCACTTTTCCGAAAACCTCCCTGCCCGGATAATATCAGAATACGAAACGAAATAACACGCAGTTTTATATACATAGCTGCATATAACTTAGGCAAGATGTCCCCGCCATTAAGGCTGCAGCCTTAATGGTGGTCGCCTCTTAAGGCGGCGGGGGACATTTCACCATTCAGTGGGAGATACAATCTCCTACTGGAATGGCTGCCACGCCATTTGACGGGACAAGCCCCTTATTGAAAACCTTAATTGGAATGAACTAAGTATATCATTCATATTTGAATTTTGCATAAATCATATATGTCGTTTTATACTTTTTTTTGTAAAGTTTGAGAAGAAAAAGTTTTCAATTTATTCTTTTTCTCTGGGTTCATGAGTTGCCTGCAAGGTAAAGACAAATTCACAGAATTCGCCGTATACGCTTCTTACCCAAATTTCCTGACCGTGTGCGTCGATTATCGTCTTTGCAATATACAGTCCCAGTCCGGTTCCGGTTTTATCAAGCCCTCGGCTCTTGTCGCTCTTGTAAAAGCGGTCAAATACATATGCAATTTCATCTTCAGCAATACCCTGTCCGGCATTGTAAACAGACACATAAACCTTTCCGGATTTGGACATTATCGATATCTTGTATTCTCCGCCCTCAAATGAAAACTTTATTGCATTGTCGCAGATATTATACATTATCTGATATATAGCGTCTCTGTCTGCAAGCACAAACATTTTTTCACTGTCGCAGTCAAAAGAAACGTTGAGTTTTTTATCGCCAATCCTTTGCTCAAACGATATAAGAATAAGTCTCGCCATTTCACAGATGTCAAACGGCTCCATATTGAATTTCCGCTCTCCTGCCTGAATCCTTGTAATATCTAAAAGGGTTGTAACAAGTCTGGATAATCTGCGGACCTCGGAAGCAATTATTCCAAGATAATATTCATGCTTTTCAGGAGGAATAGCCCCGTCCAGAATACCGTCGATAAAGCCGGCGATTGTAGTCATTGGCGTCCTCAGGTCATGCGAAACATTGGCAAGGAATGTGCGCCGCATATCCTCGAGCTTCGCAAGAGATCCTGCCATATTATTGAAAGCCTGCGCAAGGTCTGCAACCTCATTATGACCGATAACCGGAACGCGGACGTCAAATCGGCCTGAAGCAAAAGACTTTGCCGCAACACTCATTTCTTTCAGAGGTCTTGTAATTCTCTCACTGATAAAGTAGACGGCTATAAGAGCTGCTAAAAGCACCCACAGACATTCCATAATCAGAGTCTTAATCATAGTGTTTTCAAAGGAATCAAGTACCGATGAATTCATGCACACAAATACAGCCCCGACAAAGTTTTCGCTGTTGTCATTTATTGCAGATGTACAAATCAAGCATTCCGACGGCAAAAGACCGTCCAGGTTGTTGCTGCGGTATCTTATGCTTCCGTTCTCTTTTATTTCTGATATTTTTTCTATATTTACGGTATCTTCAATTTCAATATCGTCACAGTTGCTGAACAGGACTATACCCTCGTTATCGGTTACAAAGATAAACGAATTGTCACTGAATACTGACATTGTAGACATCATTCTTCTGATGATATTGCTTTCATAATAGACATACTGATTAAAATTAGATTTTCCGGATTCATAATATTCGATCTCGAAATACTCCTTTGACCGTTCAGCGACACGGGAAAGCACCTCCCCGTTTACTTCATTTGTATAGTCGGACATCATTGATCCAATTACTGCCACAAGAATTGAAAAGGCAACTACAATTATAAGCAAAAATGCTGAAAGGTATTTAGAAAATAAGCTTCTGTACATGTTATTTACCGTTCCTTCAGATAGGATATACTGCGCCGTTTATCATCAATAGCCATCATTTTGTATGATCAAATCTGCTTTGCATCTTCTGTTTCACCGTTACGGTCAGAGATGGGCAGTTTTGGTACTCAACTGAAAAAGAGGGACGTTGCAGCGTCCCTCTTTATTACATTATGGCTTTCTTTCTCTTCAATTCAACACGGAATTTTTAAGACTGGGGGGATTACTGCAAAAGCTCAAATTTATAACCGATTCCCCAGACTGTTTTAAGAACCCATTTGTCAGATACGCCTTCAAGCTTTTCACGAAGTCTCTTTACATGTACGTCAACCGTTCTGGAATCTCCGAGATAATCAAATCCCCACACCTTATCAAGCAGCTGATCACGGGTAAACACTCTGTTGTAGTTTGAAGCAAGGAAGTAGAGAAGTTCAAGCTCTTTAGGAGGAATATCGACGGATTTACCTCTAAGCTTAAGCTCGTATTTATCGGTGCTTATTTCAATATTGTCAAACTTTATTACATCATCGTCTTTTTGATTGTCATGAGCGGAGTAACGTCTGAGCACTGCCTTAATTCTTGCCGAAAGCTCCTTAATTTCAAATGGTTTTACAATAAAATCATCTGCTCCGAGCTCCAGACCGAGTACCTTATCAAAAACTTCTCCCTTTGCCGTTATCATTATAATAGGCTTTGAAGATACTTCACGGATTTCACGGCAAACCTGCCATCCGTCCTTTTTGGGCATCATAATATCGAGAAGCACGAGGTCAGGCTCATACATTTTAAAATATGTTACGCCCTCAGCGCCGTCGCCTGCCGTTTTAACTTCATAGCCGTCGTTTTCCAAATAAAGGCGAAGCATGTCACAGATATTTTCATCATCGTCTACTACAAGTATTTTTGTTCCTATCATAATTACACCTCTTAAACACGTCTAAAGATTTTTTATAAAAATTTATATTTTTTCAAATTTCGCTCTTTTTTATTAATTTTGTTATTTTTTTCACCAAATTCATTATAACAGAAAAATATACCATGATGTTTAATTTTTTGTTAACAATATTTTAAATTATTTCACGAGCGATTTTATTAAATTTCTATTGATAATTTTGCCCCGATGTATTATAATTGAAACATAATTATTATTTCAGCATCAGAATAACTATAAAACTAAAGGAAAATGTCATCGCAAATTATGGCGCCGGGTGTCAAGGAATTAACCTCTATAGGCGGAGGGCAGCTTCATTTTTCGGCGGCGGTACAATCTACCGCTGAAACGCAAAATGACGGCACTATGTGCCTTATTGAAAACATAAATATTTATTCTGTTCTGCATATACACAAAGAAAGGCATGGTCTTATTTAATGAAACTCGGAATTGTTGGCCTTCCTAACGTTGGCAAAAGCACTCTGTTCAATGCAATTACAAATGCCGGAGCTGAAAGTGCTAATTATCCTTTTTGCACAATTGAGCCTAATGTAGGCGTTGTTGCTGTTCCGGATACGCGACTGGACAAGCTTGCAGAAATCTATAAGCCGGAGAAATATACACCCGCAATTGTCGAATTTGTAGATATTGCAGGGCTTGTCAAGGGAGCATCTCAGGGAGAGGGGCTCGGAAACAAATTTCTATCTCATATTAGAGAGGTTGATGCCATTGTTCATGTTGTCCGCTGCTTTGAAAGCACGGATATAATTCATGTAGACGGCTCTGTAAATCCGATACGTGACCTTGAAACAATCAATATGGAGCTTATTTTTTCCGACCTTGAAATAATTGAAAGACGGATTTCTCATCTAAAAAAGATGGTAAAGGGAGACAAAACTCTTGAAAAGGAAATTAGTCTTTTAGAGCGCGTAACCGATGAGCTTAACTCAGGAAAAACGGCGCGTTCTCTGGAGTTTACCGAAGAGGAAAGCGAGCTTATGCAAACGATCCCGCTTTTAACTCTCAAGCCGGTAATATATGTAGCTAACATATCGGAGGATGAAATCGGAACGGATATGTCTCAAAACGACGGATATCAGAAGCTGCGGAGCCGTGCAAAAGAAGAAAATGCGGAGGTTCTTCCGATATGTGCACAAATCGAGGCAGAAATTGCAGCTCTTGAACCCGAAGAAAAAGCCGAGTTTCTCGAAGAGCTCGGACTTAAGGAAAGCGGACTTGACCGCCTAATCAAAGCAAGCTATGCGCTTCTTGGACTTATAAGCTTCCTTACAGCCGGACCGGCTGAGGTCAGGGCATGGACTATATCCAAAGGAACGAAGGCTCCGCAGGCCGCCGGAAAGATTCATTCGGATTTTGAACGGGGATTTATACGAGCCGAAGTCATATCATTTGAAAAATTAACTGAATGCGGCGGTATAGCGGCGGCAAAAGAGAAAGGCCTTGTACGCAGTGAGGGAAAAGACTATGTCATAAACGACGGAGACGTTGTACTGTTCCGTTTTAATGTCTGAAAATATAGAATAAGCCCATCAATTTTGAATGTTAACCTGCCAGAACAGAAAATATCGGTTGTCGGTCTTGCACTGGATTCAGGATAATCAGATAATCAACGTTATGTTAATCTTAGCGTCACGCCAAGGAAAAATGAAATAAAAATTTCCGGACTATGTGAGAAAGGCATGGCTATAGGTATGAACGGAAAGATCAGCATAATTATCCCGGAGGATTTAAAAAAAATATCCCGGAGAAAGCTAATCATACGGTTTGTAATGTTAACAGCTGTATATATGATAGAAGCATTATTGTTTGTTCTGTTTTATGAAAAATTCATGTCTGTGGAGCAAAGCTACATTATGTTAAATGCATTTGGGATGATTGTATTGCCGCCTGCGCTGATAATCCTGCCTATAATGAAAGACCGGTCATGGGCAGGCGAGATATATGATTACAGGCTGAGTGAGCTTGCTGCGTACAGCTCTAAAATAGCTCATCCAATTTCTTATCTTGGGAGAAAAGAAGTAGTGTGTATGAAGCTGCGCAGCGGCAGCGAATACTTTGACAGAGAATATCAGTGTTATCCAAATACAGAGGATCCGCCTGCCGATGTATACTGCCGTCCGGGAAGCTATGCGGTGCATGTTTTTGGAACGAAATTTCCGACGGTGCTTCCGGAGAAAAAAGGCGATAAATCCATCTGTGTCGTTTGTGGACTTATCAATGTAGAAAGCTTAGACAGATGTGACAGGTGCGGTCATACGCTTATAAAACACAAGCAATAAATATTGTTTAATAAGACTGTCCAGGCTTTGCCGAAGCAGTCTTTTTATTGGATACAAGTCGGTGTTAGATTTTAAAGAAATCAGACATTTTGAAATTATTTATAAAATATTATTTTTTTATTGACTTTGTTCACATATTTTGTTATAATATTAAAAAACAAGAGAGAAGGTTTATGGTGAAGAAATTTATTTCCATTATAATTACTCTGTCGATGCTGTTGTCACTTTGCGTCATCGGAATATCAGCAGCTGAAGAGCCTGTTTTAACGGTTACAAATACCGAAGCTTCAAGGGGACAAACTGTGACTGTCGATGTAATAGTATCCGGAAACCCTGGCATGGATGCAGCATCGTTAAAACCGGTATATGATAAAACGTCGCTTGAACTTGTGTCGATGCAATACAATAACGCTTTGTTTCCCGGAGAGTCTGATTATGGAATAAAAGCTGTATGGTCGGCGTACAGTGATATAATAGCAAACGGCATTTTTTTAACCCTTACTTTTAAAGTACGTGACGGGGCAAAGACAGGAAAAGCTTTGGTAACTATAGAAAACAAGGATGGATATCTTAACGCAGATGCGGTGTGTAACAGAGCAGAAGAAACTATACCGTATAAAGTGATAGACGGAGGCATTAATATTGTCGAGAGAGACGCTCTCACACTGAGCGTTCCTACAGTTTACGCTGAGAGAGGCCGTCAGATAACATTTGATGTTCAGATATTCAATAACCCCGGAATATGTGCAGCTGTGATAAAGCCAGTATATGATGAAACGGTGCTTGAACTTATATCAATGCAGGTTAATTTAGAACTGTTTCCGGGAATGGTAATTTATCATGAAAAGGTTGTCTGGGCTGCAGACCGAAATGATTGGAAATCTAATGGTACTTTTTTGTCGTTGACCTTTAAAGTACTTGATGACGCCAAGCTCGGCCAAAGCGATGTTACGGTAGAATGTTCAAACGGAGATATCTGCAATACAGACGAGCAGTCGGTTTTATTCAATATTTTAGGCGGATCAGTAAATGTTACTGATGATTCCTTAAATGGCTTTATTGTTTCAGCTAAACCAGGAGTTATTGATGAAAATTGTGAAATATCAATTTTGCCGGTAAATAAGAATGATGTATATATTCCAAATCTTGCAGGATATAATATGTTGGCAGCTGTTATATACGAAGTCAACATTAAAAAGGACGGAGTAAAGGTGTCTCCAAATGGAGAAATAACTGTTTCTGCTCCTGTACCGAGCTCTCTAGACGAGAGAAAGTGTACAGTTTTGTGTTTTGATGCAAACGGAAATATAACTGATTTAAATGCTGTGTATAAATATTACGGTACTATAAGCTTTACAACAGATATCGTAAACTATTACATTGTAGCGGAAAAATATTCGGTGCTGTATGATTTGAACGGAGATGAACAATTAAACGCTAAAGATATAGTACGCCTGATGAAAATAATTGCCGGCGTACCTGAAATTAATGCATATCAGAGTACAGACATCAACGGCGACGGTACTACCAATGCCAAAGATATCGTGCGTTTGATGAAGATTATTGCATTTGCTTCATAATAAAAAAACTGCAATCGAGCCTGTGGCAATATTTAAAGCAGCCTCTGAAAGCGTATAACTTCCGGAGGCTGCTTTATATGCTGCAAGCTCATTTTTTGTCAGTTGTTAAATAATACTGAAAAATTTCTTACCTGTAACTAAGGGTTATCCGCGGAGCATTTCAAGAATATCCTCTTTAGGTTTTGCACCGACAGACTGTCCTGCCACTTTGCCGTCTTTAATAACAACGAGTGTAGGAATGCTAACAACTCCAAATTTTTGTGCAAGCTCCGGCTCCTGATCGACGTCAACCTTACAGATTTTGAATTCATCATGCTCTTCGGCTATCTCGTCGACGATTGGAGATACCATGCGGCACGGACCGCACCATGTTGCAAAAAAGTCTATCAAAACAGGCTTATCCGCATTCATTACCTCATTCTCTAACATTTCATCCTTAAGATTAATTACTGACATTTGTATCCTTCCTTTCTGGCATGTATATTAAAACATTTATGTGTACAGGCTTTAATCGCTTGTATGTTTGTCTTTCGTTTTATAGTAAAGCATGCAGTGACAAAACCCCTCGAATTCAGGGTCTGCAATCTGCTCTCTGAATTCACGGCATATACATTTGTAATCTTCTGTTTTTTCTGTTCTGCATGGGCAATAGCCGCCTCGTTTTTTAAGTCCTTCTTTGACAGCCTTTACTATTTCCTTGTTTTCATTAAAGAGTATGCTCATCTGTTCACCCCCTTATACCGGATTGATTTCATATTTTATGCTTTCTATATAATAATATATAATTATATAATTTTTATGAACAGATATTTTACAGTAGCCGTACAATACCTTAAAGCTTTAGCTTTAAGGTATTGTACCATAAATTGGACTGATTTTCCGTGACTTTATCACGCAAAATAAAAATATTTTTAATTTAAAATCTTATTGAAAGTAAGCTTGACATTACTGAGAATTAAAGCTATAATAAGCGTGTAAATATAAATAAAAGCAAGATTTACTCTCAAAGCAGACAAAAAGGGAATTGGTATCAATATCAGCGGTGGCAGACAGATACCGTCCTGTTATTATGAAAAAATACATATTTAAGAAAGGAAGATATTTATGAAACTTAGTGTACTTGCAAATCTTTACGGTGCGCTTCCTCTTGAAGAGGCGCTGAAAAAGCTGTCGGCGCTCGGCATTGACACGATAGAAATAGGAGGCGGAGGATATCCGGGAAAGGATCACTGTGATCCTGCGGTTTTGCTCAGCGATGAATCTGCATATCAGAAATTTATTGATACACTGAAAAAGTATAACATGACCGTGTGCGCAATTGCCGCCCACGGAAACAATGTTCATCCGGACAAAGAAATTGCCGCAGCATATGACAGTGATTTCCGGAATGCCGTGCTGCTCGCTGAAAAAATGGGTGTTGATACGGTAATCACCTTTTCAGGGTGCCCCGGCGATCACCCGGGCGCAAAGTATCCAAACTGGGTTACATGTCCGTGGCCTGACGATTTTCTCAAAATTCTTGATTATCAGTGGAATGAGGTTTTAATTCCGTATTGGAAAGAAGCCGGCGCGTTTGCAAAATCTCATCATGTCCGCGTGGCATTTGAGATGCATCCGGGATTCTGTGTATACAATCCGGCGACTATGCTCCGCATCCGCGACGCAGTCGGAGATGTTCTCGGTGCAAACTTTGACCCCTCCCACCTGATATGGCAGGGAATTGAGCCTGCTGCGGCAATCCGCAAGCTGGGCGATGCAATTTATCATGTACACGCTAAAGACACAAAGCTTGATAAATATAATATTGCGGCCGACGGTGTTTTAGACACAAAACACTACGGAGACGAAATTCACCGCAGCTGGGTATTCCGTTCGGTGGGATACGGAAATGACGAACAGTATTGGAGAGATCTTGTTTCCAATCTGCGCCTTGTAGGATATGACAGAGTTCTTTCAATTGAGCATGAGGACAGTCTGATGAGCATTGATGAAGGATTAAAGAAAGCCATAGATTTCCTCCGTCCGTCTGTAATAAATGACCCTAAGCCTACGACTATGAGCTGGGCTTAACCATTTTATTTTAGATATATCTTATTATAATAAAAAATCCGGCCGTGCCGTACCGGACGGAGCGCAGCAGAAAGACTGCGCCGTACGGACGGCAAAACCGGATAAGTTAATTCCAAAGGCAAACTGGTTTCCGTTCAAGACAGAAGAAACTTGGCATTGTGGGCTAACGCAA
>CABPZV010000060.1 GCA_902462015.1 uncultured Eubacteriales bacterium
AAGAAAAGGCAAAGGTGTCGCAGAGACTTTCATCTCTAAGACACCTTTGCCTTTTCTGCCAACTATTATAATACGTTATTTTTGTTTTGTCAATACCCTTTTTCAAATTTCTGAAAAAAATTTATTAAAAGACTTATTAAATTAATTGTTATAAGTTGTTACACTAATAAACATGCGATCGATTACTTCTCAGTAGCTTGACTCAATTTATCAACAATACACCAAGGATTTTTTAGATGAGTACAAGGTATGTTATCCGCCGAATATAGATCAAAATCCCCTTACCAAATCAATGAATTTTGCATAATTGATGAAGAAAGTTTTGTCTTTTCTGAAGATTTGCTTTGTAACGGAATACGGTATCCTTTCAAACACGGTAAAGCGGATAAAGGAAATGAAGCGCAGAACCGGATGTTCCGAAACAGGAATGACATATAGGCTCTATAATTGCTTATATAAGCAGTCCAAAGTAAAGATCGGCTATCGCTATCGGTTCTTCTTCCGGCAGACCCAGCGATTTTCATTAGGAAGTGAATATTTGGATACGGCAATGTCCTCCGATCACTTTCTCGGATATGAAGAGCTTGGAGAATTTGCAACCGAAACAACGGAATAGCTGCGAATAACAAGTACGGCAGGGATGAACTGAAGCTCGTCTCTGCCGTTGATGCTATTGTTTAGAAAAACGTGTTTATTCGCACTCTATTTATTCAGAAAAATGTGCAAAAAGCCATTGATAAACTCAGAAAAATGTGTTATACTATTATCGACGAATAAGAGAGGCCGGTGATTTGATTGAAACGTAATGCCATACAAGATTTAATACTGTGGAAGTCGAGCGAAGAACGCAAGCCAATGGTGCTGAAAGGCGCAAGGCAGGTGGGAAAAACCTGGCTGATGAAAGAGTTCGGACAGAGTTATTATGATAATTTCGTTTACTTCAACTTTGACGAAGAAGATGAACTGAAATCCATATTTGAGACAAATAAAAACCCACACCGTATTATTGAACTGCTTTCAATGATTTGCGGTGATAAAATCGAGCCGGAAAAGACCCTGATCATTTTTGACGAAATACAAGAGTGTGCCGAGGCGCTGAATACGCTCAAATACTTCAAGGAAAAAGCAAACGAATATCATGTTATTGCTGCCGGAAGTCTTCTCGGGACTCTTCTCGCAAAACCAAAATCCTATCCGGTCGGTATGGTAAATCTATTGGATATCCACCCGCTGACCTTTGACGAATTCCTTGACGCGACTGATCCCTCGCTCTATACCTATTATAAAAGTATTGAAAAAGGGCAGCAAATAGAAAATATTTTCCATAACCGCCTTACAGAGGAATATAACAACTACCTTATTATCGGAGGTATGCCGGAATGCGTTGCATCGTGGATCAAATATAAGGATCCGGCAAAGATATCCCAAATCCAGCGAGAACTTATTGAGTTTTACGAAAACGACTTTTCCAAACACAACGGAAAGGTCAACAGCGGCCGAATTTTACTGGTATTTCGCAGTATCGTTTCACAGCTTGCCAAGCCCAACGAAAAATTTATGTATGGCGCTGTCCGGGAAGGCGGGAGAGCTCGTGATTTTGAGGAAGCTATCGAATGGCTTGTCTCCGCCGGTATGCTGAACCGTATTTATAATGTTTCAAAAATGGAACATCCGCTGTCTGCTTTTGATAAGCTGGAGCAGTTCAAACTATTTGTATTTGATACCGGACTTCTTAAGCATATGGCCGGTATCGACAACAGCGCCATTCTTTTAAAGGCGGATTATCAATTCAAAGGTCCGCTGACAGAAAACTATGTCCTGCAGCAGATTCGCGGACAATTTGAACTCGCCCCCCGTTATTATTCAGATAAAAACAGTGAGATCGATTTCGTTATTCAGAACGGAATGGAAATCATACCTGTTGAAGCAAAAGGAGGAGAAGACAAATCCGCTCCGTCTTTTAAGAAATATATCGCTGAGCACAAACCGGAACACGCGCTGCGTTTTTCAAAGCGCGGATATCGGAAAGACGGATATATCACAAATATCCCACTATATCTTGCAAGAAAGACAAAAGACTTGCTGTAAGATATATTTTATCCTTCCGATCACTTTCTCGGATATGAAGAGTTTGGAGAATTTGCTGACAAAACAACGGAATAAATAAACTGTATTGACTTTCGTGCTGAATTTGTTCATTGATTGAAGCATGGAAGTCAATTTATTTAATTATGCTGTTGAAAATTTTATTTTTAATTTTTGCAAACTTTCCGCAAAATTGATGTGTAAATATCGACATGAGCGATTTTAATTGCTATAATATAAGCACAGAATGGAAAGACTATGTATATCAAGGGAGGTATCCGTTTATGTTTATACAATTTTCTACCCAAAACCATCGCTCTATTAAGGAAAACGCAGTGATTAGTTTTGCCGCATCAAAGGATAAGTCTTTGGAATCCTATTTGCTGCATCCAGATGAAAAGAAGACTTTGCTTCCGGCGATTGCCCTTTACGGCGCCAATGCCGCCGGCAAGAGCAATATGCTTCACGCACTTATGACGATGAAGGATATGGTAATCGGTGAAGCTTCCAAAATAGCCAAGGGACAGAAGCTGCCCTGGGAACCATTTGGCGATACCCGCACACCTACATCCTTTGAAACCGTATTTATCTATCACGGCGTCCGTTATGCCTACGGATATTCTTTCGACGCTAAGAAGATTTATACCGAATATCTTTATCATTGGCCGAACGGTCGTGAAGCATTGATTTTCTCTCGCGAAGGCGATAAATATGAATTCCGTGAGAATGTCAATGAGCAAATCACGCTCAGCAACCGTACACCGGATAACAAGCTGTATCTTGTTTCCTCTAACGACTGGAATCTGCCGCAGACAGAAAACGCTTATAAGTGGTTTCTTGAAAAGCTGACCTTTCTGATGGAGCAAACACCCTCCGCCTCTGAAACCGTTGCACAGATTGTTAGCGGCGATGAAAAGAAGGCGCGCATCTTAAAGGAGCTGCTGCTTGCATACCTGGGTATTTCCGATGTAACCGTTAAGAACATTTCCGGCAAGGTTCCGGTGATTACCACTACCCACCGCGTGATCGGCGAGGATGGCAGCGTGGATCACTTCCAGCTTCTTATGGATCAGGAGTCCTCCGGAACGCAGCGGTTTTTCGCCCGTATTGGTGGCTGGCTTCAAGCTCTCAAAGACGGCGCGCTGTTAATCGTTGATGAAATTGAAGACAGTCTGCATCCTCTGCTCACCAAGAGATTGATTGAAATGGTGCAGGACAGCACTATCAATACCAACGGCGCTCAACTGCTCTTTACAACCCATGATGCTATGCTGCTTGATCTTACCTTCTTCCGCAGGGATCAGATTTGGTTTGCAGAAAAGGACGAAAAGACTTGTGCTACCGAGCTTTACTCTCTGGCTACTTTTTCACCGAGGAAGGGTGAAAACATCCGAAAGGGTTATCTGCAGGGACGGTTTGGCGCTATCCCGTTTATCGGAGGTGATGGGCTGTGGCAGGAATGAGAAAAGAATATAATCCCGACAAAGCCGGGCGTCGTAAGCGCAGACCGATTATCTATATCATCTGCGAAGGATAGGAAACAGAAACAAAATATTTCAAGCATTTACGCTGAAAAGCATGGCTATAAAATTGCCTACTCCAATCCCTGCTTTGAATATTGGTATCTGCTTCACTTTGTAAAACAGAACAGCTATCTGAATGGAGTTGATGAAGTGCTGCGCCTGCTTCAGAGCAAAGGTCGCTTGGAAAAGTATGAAAAGAGTCAATTTGCCACTTTCATATCAACCATAACCTTGCTTTACATTATGACGCCTGCTCAAACTGGCTGTTATACAGTTCAGCATAAAAGCCGCCTTTTTCAAGCAATTCTTTGTGGCTGCCGCTTTCAATAATGTCACCATCTCTCATTACAAGAATAAGATCGGCATTCTTTATTGTGGAAAGGCGGTGTGCGATAACAAAGGATGTGCGTCCTTCGGTCAGTTTTGCCATAGCCTCCTGCACCAAAAGTTCGGTTTTGGTATCGACTGAGCTGGTCGCTTCATCAAGAATAAGCAGCGGTGCGTTTTCAATCATTGCACGGGCGATGGTAACAAGCTGCCGCTGACCTGCCGACATACTCGTCTGTTCATTCAGCACAGTATCGTAACCGTTCGGGAGTGATTTGACATAGTGTGTAAGTCCGACTGCCGCACATACACGGTCTAAATCCGCATCGGTCACGCCCTCTTTGGAATAGGCGATATTTTCACGCAGAGTACCTTCAAAAATCCAAGTATCCTGCAATACCATACAAAATTGATCCCGTACATTCTCACGCTTCAGTTCACGGATCGGCACACCGTCAATGAGGATTTCGCCGCCGTTTGTTTCATAGAACCGCATCAGCAGATTAACCATTGTGGTTTTGCCCGCACCTGTGGGGCCGACAATCGCAATGGTTTGACCTGCTTTTGCCCTCGCCGAGAAGTTATTGATAATTATCTTATTCTCGTTGTATCCGAACTTGACATTGCGGAACTCCACATCACCCTGAACGGAATTCAGATGTCTTACTTTCTCGCTTTCATCCTCCAGTTCTTCTTCGCCTAAAAATTCAAATACGCGCTCGCTTGCCGCCAATGTAGACTGCATACTTGTGAATACCTGAGCAAGCTGTGAAAGCGGCTGTGTAAACAGACGAATATAAATCATAAAGGATACAATAACTCCAAATTTGATAACATCGTTCTGTGCCAACACCGCACCGAGAACACATACGACTACATAGCCGAAGTTACCGATAAAACCCATAAGCGGCATCATAAGACCAGAGAAAAACTGTGACTTCCATGCGCTGTCATACAGTTCGGCATTTACATCGTCAAAGACCTTTTCCGCCTGTGCCTCACCGTTGTATGCACGGACTACCTGATGACCAGCGTAGGTTTCTTCAATATGACCGTTGATCGAGCCGAGAGCGTTTTGCTGTGCAAGGAAGTATTTTTGGGAGTGCATCATAATCACCATCATCAGCACAAAGCCAATAAGGGATGCCGCAACCGCCGCAATGGCCATCGTTACATTCGTAACAAACATCATAATCAGCGAACCCACAAGCAGCGTTATGGATGAGATCAGCGTACCAATACTGTTGTTCATCATCTGCCCGATGGTATCCACATCGTTTGTAACACGGGACAATACATCACCGAAGCTGTGGCGGTCAAAATACCGAAGCGGCATACGGTTGATTTTCTTTGAAATGTCGGTACGCAGAGATTTGGATACCCGCTGCGTAACCGTCGCAAGGATAAAGCTCTGCACATAACCAAACACCCATGCCAATCCGTACAGTACTGCTAAGAAGATACATACATTGACAATGGCAGAAAGGTCTATTTCAGTGGCAATTCCTTCAACAATAAGATTGGTAACCTCTGAAATTTTATCGGGGCCGATTACGCTGAATACTGCACCGATACCTCCGAGGATCAATGCAATGAGAACCGCCGGAAGATATGGTTTGACATAGCCAACTAATTCTTTGAGCGCCTTGCCGGAATCCTTTGCTTTTTCGCTGGGCATTCCACCACCGGGAGACGGCGGACCGCCTGCCGGACCGTGCTGTTTCTTTGTTGCGCTTCCAAGTTCATATTCTTTTTCAGGCATTCTTTAATTCCTCCTCCGAAAGCTGAGAACGGGCAATCTCCTGATATGCTTTGCAGGTCTGCATCAGTTCATCGTGTGTTCCCATACCTGCAATTTTGCCGCTGTCCAGCACTATGATTTTATCTGCGTTTCGGATCGTTCCGATACGCTGAGCTACAATTATCTTCGTAGCCGCCCTGAGTTTGCTGTTAAGTGCTATACGCAGGGTACGGTCGGTCTTGTAGTCCAATGCCGAAAATGTATCATCAAAAATATAAATTTCAGCCCGGCGGCAAATAGCACGGGCAATGGAAAGCCTTTGCTTCTGACCGCCTGATACATTCGTACCACCCTGTGCGATACAGGCGTCATACTGTCCGTCCATCTTCTCAACAAAATCGTATGCTTGTGCAATTGATACAGCCTCTGCCATATCTTCGGGAAGCTGATTTTTACCGTTATCTCCGTACATCACGTTACTCTTTACCGAACCGGAAAACAGAACAGCTCTTTGGGAAACATATCCCAACTTATTTCGCAAGGCTTTTTGTGTATATTTTTTTACATTCACACCATCAACAAGGACTTCACCCTCTGTAACATCGTAAAAGCGAGGAACAAGGTTTATGAGCGTACTCTTTCCGCTGCCTGTTGAGCCGATAATGGCAACTGTCTGGCCCGCTTCTACGGTAAAGCTGATGTTTTCAAGAACATAGTCGCCTGCGTCAGGATATTTGAAGCTTACATTACGGAATTCAATCTGTCCCTGCACATTCGTATCAGGTATTTCGAGGCTGCCGTCTTTCAGAGAAATATCGGTATCAAGCACTTCGTTAATACGATGAGCAGACACCAACACACGAGGCAGCATAATAAACATCATCGTCAGCATGGTAAAAGCCATAATGACCTGCATCGCATAAGAGGAAAACACCACCATATCCGAAAAGATCGTCAACCGCCCCATAATATCGGCAGCGTCAATGATATATGCGCCAATCCAATAAATTGCAAGACTGATAGCCGATGTTACAAAACTCATGGTAGGCATCAGAAGTGCCATTACACGGTTGGAAAATAAATTGGTTTTCGTCAATTCTTCATTGGCTTTTTCAAATTTGTCCTCTTGGAATTTTTCAGCGTTATAGGCACGGACAACACGGATACCCGTCAGATTTTCTCTCGTTACACGGTTGAGATTATCGGTAAGCTGCTGAATAATTTTGAATTTCGGCAGAGCGAGAACAACCGCAATCATCAGCACAACAAGAATAACAAGCACAGCCGCCGCAGTAGCAAGCGACCACTGCCATTGCTTTCCGGAAATTTTGATAATTGCCCATACAAGCAAAATGGGTGCCTTGATAATTGCCTGCAAACCCATTGCCACGATCATCTGCACCTGTGTAATGTCGTTGGTGGTACGGGTGATAAGGCTTGCGGTAGAAAATCGTCCGATTTCTTCGCTGTTAAAGTGCATGACTTTCTTAAACACTTTTTCACGCACGGTCTTGGACAATCCCGCCGCTACTCTTGCGGCAAGGTATCCCGTAATCATAGCGGCAATCATACTGCCAACTGCACAAAGCAGCATATAGCCACCATTCAGAAGAATATCGCTCATTTCTGAGCCGGGAGTTTGTACAAGCGTTGTAATGGTTGACATATAATCGGGCATTTTCAGGTCAAGCCATACTTGTGCCACAATAAATATAAAGCTGGCACATACCATGCTATACTCCCGTTTAGTCATTCGTTTTAATAACTTTAACATAGTCCCTCCATAGGTAAAGGTACTTCCTTCCCTGCTGGTTCAGAATTACCTTTTTATTTATTATTCGGTACGCAGAGCAGTTACGGGGTCTTTCTTGGCAGCTTTCTTTGAAGGGAGAAGCCCGCCAATAAGAGTGAGTATTACGCTGAGTACGATCAAAAGAACTGCGCTTGTTACAGGCAATGCAGCATTCACGCTTGTAGAGCCGGTTACTGCGTGAATAATTGCATTTGCAGGAATCAGTGTCAGCAAAGTAATACACACACCGATAAGTCCCGAACAAAGTCCGATAATAAAGGTTTCCGCATTGAACACCTGCGAAATATTGTGCTTGGATGCACCGATAGCACGAAGGATACCGATTTCTTTGGTACGCTCCAGAACGGAGATATAGGTGATAATGCCAATCATAATAGAAGATACAATCAGGGAAACGGCAACGAAAGCAATCAACACATAGGAAATCACATTGACAATCGTTGTGACAGAAGACATCAGTAGTCCCACATAGTCGGTATAAGAAATTTGATTTTCTTCGCTGACGGTCTTGTTGTAATCATCAATACAGGTGGAAATTGCGTCTTTGTTTTCAAAGCTGTCCGCATAAATACTGATGGAGGACGGGGCATCAAGGCTGACTACGCCAAAAGCTTCCATATTGTCATCATAAGTTCCGGACGAAATATAACTGTCATAGATCATAAGCAGTCTTTTATCCTCACCGTCCTCTGAACTGAGAACATATTCATCGAGCATAGCGGCAAGTTCTTTATCTGACATATCGAGCATCATTTGTGCGTATGCTGGATCGTCGCTATAGACCTGCCCCAGAATCTCCCTGCACATATTTGCTTTTTCTTCTGTACTCAAATTGGAAAGGTACGCTTTGGCATCTTCCACCTTAGCGGCATCGTCTGACGGAGAGAAAGAAACTCCGTTCAGCACATTGATTTCGGGAGAGGCTTTCTGCGCCTTAACAACGGCGCTGTCGTTTGTATATTCGATAATATAATCCGTGAGTGCCTTTGTATAACCAACAGCACTGCTGATATTCGCATAGTCCGCATCTTCGGAAGGACGAATCACACCAACGATTTTTAGCTGAACAGCGTTATTCATCCGCTTTTCAAGCTCCGCATGATCTTCGGATATATCAGTAAAGGTTCCATTTCCGTTATCTACATAGGTATCGCACGCCGGAATCATGTAGAGTTCCTGCTTGCAAATATCTTCATAACTCCAATTCTGCGTTTCAAGCGTTACTTCTTCTCCGGCGTTGATTTTTTCCATGAGTTCCTTATATTCGGATGTTGGAAGGACACCCAACTCATAAAGTGTGCTGGCTGTAATCTCATTGTTTTTATCCAGTACCAATACCACTTCATTATAGGCGCTCGGCCATGCACCGTAGAGAACGTCATAGCTATCGGTAACGGCGCTGCTGATCAGCGTACCGTTTTGTCCAGGCAGCATTTCCTCAAAGTTGCTGTTTGATGAGCCCGTACCCATCATATTCATTCCGCCCATATCTCCAGACATTCCGGAATTTTCCTTATTATCTTCAAGGGTACTCCCGTCTGTATTCACAAATGTTCCGTCAGGATCATGAGTATAGACGCCGAATTGTGTGTCATAGGAATAAACAATCCCATTCTCGCCAATGTACTCATGAATGGCGCTTGCCGAATTATCCAGATATTTTTTGAACTCAGTCAGGTTATTTTCTGTAATACTTGTTGTCATGGCGGAAGCCATTTCAATACTGCTTCCATCGGAATACACTCCGTCGAGTTCATGCGTCGGATCGTCGTTTGCCGAATCCGTATTTTCTTTTCCGGCAGCCATCATGGAGGACAGATCCATCGACTTCGCTTCTATTGTAATAGGGTAGGAAGTCATCGTACTTTTTTGGAGATCACTGATATAAGTATTCACACCGTTTGACAGAGATAAAATCAGCGCAATTCCAATGATACCAATAGAACCCGCAAAAGACGTCAGAAAGGTTCTGCCTTTTTTGGTGCGAAGGTTATTAAAACTGAGTGACATAGCCGTCAGGAAGGACATAGAAGCTTTACCCATATTTTTATGTTCGGGGGCTTTCAGTTTACTTTCATCAACGGTATATGGATCGGAGTCATCTGTAATTTTACCGTCACGCAGTTTTACAATACGGGTTGCATATTCTTCTGCAAGTTCCGGATTATGTGTAACCATAACGACAAGCCGGTCTTTGGCAACCTCTTTCAGTAGCTCCATTACCTGTACCGATGTTTCGGTATCGAGAGCACCTGTCGGCTCATCGGCAAGCAGAATGTCAGGGTTATTTACCAATGCACGGGCAATCGCCACACGCTGCATCTGACCGCCGGACATCTGATTCGGGCGCTTGTGAAGCTGATTGCCAAGCCCTACTTCCTCCAGCGCCTGTTTCGCCCGTTTGCGGCGTTCGCTCCTTGAAATGCCGGAGATCGTGAGCGCCAGTTCTACATTGGCGAGAATAGACTGATGCGGAATCAGATTGTAGCTTTGGAAAACGAAGCCTATAGTATGGTTGCGGTAGGAATCCCAATCACGGTCTTTATATTTCTTTGTGGAAATACCGTTTATGATAAGGTCGCCGCTGTCATAGCGGTCAAGACCGCCGATAATGTTCAGCAAGGTTGTTTTACCCGAACCACTGGGGCCGAGTATAGCAACAAATTCATTGTCACGAAGATTTAACGACACCTTATCCAAGGCGGTTTGGTGTAAATCTCCTGTGATATACTCCTTTGAAATCTGTTTTATTTGAAGCATGGATAGAATCCTCCTTTCAGGACATGGCAATAGTCTACTTCACTTTGAGAAACTGAAAATTAACTATGCGGCATTGTTTTTGAAAAAAATGTGAACTTTTGAGCCGAGTTAATTTTCAGTTAATCTTATGTGGTATAATAAAAGTATGTAATGATAGGAGGTGTATCTATGTTTCAGATTCTTATTGTAGAGGACAGCAAAAACACCGCCAGACTAATGAAAGCCGTATTAAAGCGTGCCGGATATGAGGTACACGAAGCGGGCAACGGTGCAGAGGCTCTTGAAATAATGGACAAGCAACACATTGACCTTATCGTACTCGATATAATGATGCCCGTAATGGATGGCTATAAATTTACCGAACAAATGAGAGCCGCCGGAGATAACACACCGATTTTAATGGTAACGGCAAAAGATCTGCCGGAAGAAAAATGCAAAGGCTTCATTGTCGGTACAGACGATTATATGGTAAAGCCGGTAAACGAGGAAGAGCTTGTTTTGCGCATTAAAGCTCTGCTTCGCCGTTCACAGATAGCAAGCGAACACAGGCTGAAGATTGGCAAGGTATCTCTTGATTATGATTCTTTTACCGTTTCCCGTGACGGTGTATCGCAGACCATTCCGCAAAAGGAATTTCAGCTTTTATACAAGCTGCTCTCTTATCCCGATAAGATTTTCACCCGTC
>CABPZV010000061.1 GCA_902462015.1 uncultured Eubacteriales bacterium
ATCGCCATTAAGGCTGCCGCACGCCGCGCTTGAGGCAGGAATAGCCATTAACAATTCATCGGTTACAATAGTACACGGAATGAGCCGGCCGATAGGAGCGCTTTATTACGTTCCGCATGGACTTTCAAACGCTATGCTTTTATATAAGTGTATGTGCTTTGCAAGGGACGGAGCGGTTTCCCGCTTTGCAGACCTTGCAAGAGCGATAGGCCGCGCCTTACCCGATACAGAAGACAGTATCGCTGCCGATCTGTTTTTAAAGGCTTTATCACAGCTTTGAAAAACTTTGGAGGTTCCAACTCTTTGTGAATACGGTATAGACAGGGAAGACTTTTTTGCCAATATTGATGAAATGGCAAAGGACGCACTTGCGAGCGGCAGTCCCGCCAACACCGTAAAAGAGGTATCAAAATCTGACGTTACTAATATATATAAATCGTTGTTCGATTAATGATAGTCCAATTATACAAAGGCGGTAATCGTTATATTTGTGGTGTATGTAGACTTTGAAAATACCGGCTAAAAAATGAAAATCCCGTCGGGAGAAAAGTGCCGATGCTTTTCAAAAGAAAAGTCGCCGCGGACGATATAAAGTCTGCGGCGACGTGTAAAGAGGCTACAAAAAAGATGTCTCTTACGACACGAGCAGTAAATTTGGTCAAAGAAAAAGCCCCGCACGCGAATTTGCGTGTCGAGGCTCTCGACTGGTGCACCTGAGCATTCTATAATCGAACCGTTTACCTCATCAAGAGAAACGGTGGTAGTTGCTTCGTTGTAGTTAAAGGTCAAAACCAGCTTATCGTGATATACATACACTGCATTCACGAAGCTGTCAATGAGTCTCTGCTTGTGTTCTTTCTTTGTTACTTCCATACTGCGAAATCTTTGCAGCCAGAAAATCAATCCCTCTTTGGTAAGAGGAGGGCGTTTTAGCTCTTCTTTAATAATTTTTAATTCCAATTCTTCTTTGGCACTCTCAAGTTCAATCATACGCTGTTTCGTGGTAGTCGTAATGATTCCCTGCTCGATAGCATTCATCAGATTTGCTATCGCTCTTACTGTTTCACTCAGTTGTTGTTTTAATAGGATAATGGACGTATTTTCACTATTTGCCACATGAAGTACGATGCTTGCAATATCATCAATCACATCATCCTGCATCAGCATATCTTTCGTATACCGAACAACAATATCTTCGATCCACTCCTTTTTGACAGTCTTTTTATCACAGGAGTGCTTGTACTTTGCGTTGTTGCATTTGTAGTACCGATGCACCGTACCGTTCCTACCCGTACCGCTTTCTCCTGTCATATAGACACCACATTTACCACAGAACAATTTGGTTGTCAGCAGATAGTCGTCCTCGGCCTTGTGCCTTGCGGCGGCTTTTTTGTTTTTCTGCAACTGCTCCTGCACCTTGTTGAACAAATCCGTTGGAACAATCTGCGGTATACCATTATCGTGAACAATATTTCTAAACCTATATTCACCGATGTAACGCCTATTTTTCAGCATATCCGTTACAATATTGATGGATATTTTTGTGCCGAGTGATGTTGTCAGACCTTTGGCATTTAACAGGATCACGATCTCCTTAATGGTCTTGCCTTTGGCGTACCACTTGAATGCTTCTAATACCCACGGAGCTTTCAGTGGGTCAATCTCAAATAACTGTTCTTTGTTAATAACATATCCGATAGGAACCGTACCACCGTTGAATTTGCACTTTAAGGCATTTTCCGTAAGACCTCTTGTGACCTTTTCAGCAAGCTCTGCGGAGTAGTATTCCGCCATTCCTTCAAGCACGGATTCAAGCAGTATGCCCTCTGAACCATCGGATATGTGCTCCGTTGCCGAGACTACTCTGACATTGTTCTTTTTAAGCACATTCTTATAACGAGCTGAATCGTAACGATTTCTTGCGAAACGGTCTAACTTCCATACGATGATTACATCAAACTTCTGTTTTGAACTGTCTTTAATCATCTTTTGGAATTGCGGTCGGTTATCCGTCTTGGCCGACAAGGCTCTGTCAATGTACATATCCAGAATGGTAATGCCTTGCCGTTGGGCAAATGCTGTGCATTCACGCACCTGACCGTCGATGCTTTCCTCGCGTTGGCTGTCCGAGGAATATCTTGCATAAATCACTGCTGTCATTCGCTGTTCACCTCCTGCCAATATTCAGTTTTCTTTTGTACCATAGTTTTATCACGCCCTTTCAATTTGATTGAATGCAATATTATAAAGTTCCCTTTCTCCCAATAAACTCCAACTTTCTGTTTGTAAGAATGCAGAGCTAATATGAAAAGCAAGGTTTTATTTGGCAAGAAAAATGCAAATCAATCTAATGTTCTGCTTATCTAAAAGATATTTTGCTTGTTAGAGATATTATCCTATTCCGAAAAATTGTTCAAAAAATGCTTGCAGCTTTTGGATCACACTCTGCTTCTTTTCGGCACGGTTTCCACCGCCAAAGCGTGACATGGGCGGCATGAGTTTATCAATCGCCGTGCCGCTTGTTTTTACCGAACCGTCACGAAAAGCCACATCAATAAATTTTCGTGTTTCCTCTTCTTTGAGATTTTCTTCTTTGATGATAGCAACAAGTTGTTTTTCCTTTTCCTCAGCTACATAGTTATGCCACTCAATCATAACATCTGAAACCTCGTTAATACCGGCAATAAAGTTCTCGATAAGCGCCTTTTTGCTGCGCAGCTCAGGGCTGGCATCGACAGCCTTGCGGATTGTAATAAGCACTTCCTTATCGTCGCAGTGGGAATCGTGATACTTCTTGACAAGCATCAGGATATAATCAATATTGATTTCTATTTGCTTAATAAGCTCTATTTCAAAAACAATATCGTCCGTGATATCCTCTTTTTCCCCGCTGGGCTTGCGATTTTTCCATTCGTCACGAAGATCCTGATATCTGCCGAGATAATCCTGAAAATCACGCTCGGAAAGGATTTCGTTCCCTACAAACTCATCAAATGATGTCAGCAGATTACGCATACGAAGGATAGCGCCGAACAGGACGATAAATTCTTTCTGTTTTTGTTCTCCAATAATGCGCTCATCAGAAATAGGAAACTTTGCTGTCAGTTCTTCTATCATATCGGCATAGCCGGGATGGTATTTCCCGTCAGTATCCTCGTAGCCGAAATAATAATCCTTGTATCCGCGCATCAGCACAATGCCGCCCGCTTTTTTGTCACCGAAAAGAGAGATAGCGTCATCTGTACGCTTTTGCAGATTGCGGAAACAAACAATATTACCGAATGTTTTAATAGAATTGAGAATGCGGTTGGTACGGGAATACGCCTGAATTAGTCCGTGCATTTTAAGATTTTTATCTACCCACAGCGTGTTAAGAGTAGTTGCGTCAAAGCCTGTCAGGAACATATTGACCACAATGAGCAAATCAAGCTCCTTGTTCTTCATTCGCAGTGACACATCTTTATAGTAGTTTTGGAATTTGTCGCCGTCTGTGGAATAGTTGGTATGGAACATTTCGTTGTAATCGGCAATAGCCGCGTCAAGAAAATCACGGGAGGTTGCGTCAAGTGCAGAAGTATCTTCGGGATTTTCCTCGTCAAGAAGTCCGTCTGTTTCCGCTTCGTTTGCTCCATAGCTGTAAATAAGGGCGACCTTTAATCGCCGCTGAGGATTTTCAGCCATCTGACGCTTGAATTCGGCATAATACAGCTTGGCGGCATCTACTGACGAAACCGCAAAAATGGAGTTGAAACCGCTGACACGCTGTTTTTGCTTGATTTCTTCAATAGCTGTTCTTCCTCCAGCAGAAGCAACATCTGCTATATTTTGCAAGACATTGAATGTATATGTTTTATCCCCACGGTAAGTTTTCTGATCAAAATGCGTTAGTATGTAATCAGTCACCAAGCGAATGCGTTCGGGAGACTGAAACGCCTTTTCACGGTTAATATCCCAAACCTCTTTATCGTCAATATCAGGCTCTTTATCCATCGTTTTGATATAATCCACACGGAAGGGCAGCACATTTTTATCATTGATAGCATCTACAATGGTGTATGTGTGCAGTTGGTCGCCGAAAGCCTGCTCCGTTGTACGGAGCGTGGGATTTTTGCTTACCCCTGCATTAACTGCAAAGATAGGTGTTCCTGTAAATCCGAATAAGTGATATTTTTTGAAATACTTCGTAATTGCTAAGTGCATATCACCGAACTGGCTGCGGTGGCATTCGTCAAAGATAATAACTACGCGCTTGTCAAAAACGCTGTGACCTGCATTCTTTTTGATAAAGGTGGCAAGCTTTTGGATAGTCGTAATAATAATTTTTGCGTTATCGTCCTCAAGCTGTTTTTTCAGTATCGCAGTAGAGGAATTGCTGTTTGCAGCGCCTTTTTCAAAGCGGTCATATTCCTTCATTGTCTGATAGTCAAGGTCTTTTCGGTCAACTACAAACAAAACCTTGTCAATATAATCTAATTTAGACGCAAGCTGTGCAGTCTTGAAAGAGGTCAGCGTTTTACCGCTGCCTGTTGTATGCCAAATATAACCGCCGCCTGCAACACTGCCGTATTTCTTATAATTGTTTGCAATCTCAATGCGGTTCAAAATACGCTCTGTGGCAACAATTTGATAAGGTCGCATAACAAGCAGCATATTTTCTGCCGTGAAGACGCAGTAATGCGTCAATATGTTCAGAATGGCATGCTTGCAGAAAAAGGTCTTTGTGAAGTCCACAAGGTCAGGAATAATGCGGTTGTTCGCATCCGCCCAAAAAGAGGTAAACTCAAAGCTGTGACTTGTCTTCTCTTTTTTCGCCTTATGAGAATTGGCATCTTTGATATGGTTGAATCGGGTAGTATTGGAATAATACTTGGTGTTCGTGCCGTTGGATATTACAAATATCTGCACATATTCATAAAGTCCGCTTGCCGCCCAAAAGCTGTCACGCTGATAACGATCTATCTGATTAAATGCCTCACGGATCGGGACGCCACGACGCTTTAATTCGATATGTATAAGCGGCAACCCGTTTACAAGAATTGTCACATCGTAACGGTTATTATGCGCCGCGCCCTCATCTGCGGAAACGGCATATTGATTGATAACTTGAAGCGTATTGTTGTGAATGTTCTTTTTATCAATCAGCGTGATGTTTTTACTTTCTCCGTTATCACGTCTTAGTACCTGCACATGGTCTTCCTGAATAAGGCGTGTTTTTTCCGCTATGCCGTCTTTGGAATTGGCAAGCACCTCATGAAAAAAGCGATTCCACTCATCATCGGAAAACCGATAATCGTTCAGCTTTTCGAGCTGTATTCGCAGGTTATCGATAAGGTCTTTTTCTTTATGTATGGTCAGATATTCATAGCCTAAATCTTTCAGCAGGCGTATAAATTCTTTTTCAAGCTCCGCTTCGCTTTGATAAGCCTCCGAACGCTTTTCCTGCGGCTTGTATTCGGTTACAACAGTGCTTTCATTAGATTGAGCAACGATGTTAAAATACGGCATGATTTAAGCCCCCTTTACAATAGCGATAACCGCAATAATAATTGAAACAAGAGAAGTAATAGAAGCAAACAGACCGAAAAGATAATTACGGTCATCGAGATTATCTATTTCAATACCTGCCATTCTGAATAAACGGGAAAATATAAAGGCAAGAACCGCAAACGGTACGCAATACGAATACAATTGCCAAGGGAATTCACTAATGTTTCCTCTAATATATTGTATCGGAAAACATCCGATCAGAAAAATAGCAAATAACAGTGAACACCACTTCATAATCCAAAAGAATAATGCTATAAACGATTTTAATAGTATTATAGAAGCTCGGTCGCTCTCAATATGTTTTTTAGGAAGGAACAATATTTTTATGAATACCTTTATCTCATTAATAAACTTTTTGATTTTGCTCTTATGCTCCTTGTATCCTATTTTATCACGCCATTCTATAAGAGCGGCTTTGCGTTGTTCTTCCTCTTTTTGAGCTTTTATTTCTTCGGCTTCTGCAATAGCACAAGCAATGATGTGCTGCATTTCTTCCGCACGCATATTTTCCGGCAGATTCATATTGATCGATTGCAAAGGTTTTGAAGCAGTATTTTGTTTTGCTTTTTTCTTGTTTCTGCCTTTTCCCATCAGCTTGTTTTCTCCTTAAAGGTTAATAGCTTGTCCCTGTAATATTCGTATTGTTTTTGCCTTGCTTCGATTTCGGCGGGGAGACCAATATCGAGATTTGTACAGATATTTTCAAAATTGTCAAGAATATCCGCATAATGATTCTGTATATCAAGCGGAGGCAACGGAATAGTAATTTGCTCTATGGAAGGTACATTTGAGTGTACCACCTTGCTTTTTACTTTGCCTTTGCTTTTCTGATCTCTTGCTGACTTTGTTGCAAGAACATGAGCCAAGTATCTTGGATTTTGATTGTGTTTTAGTACAACAATATCACCACCTGCAAGACACTTTTCGTTTCCTACATAAGCAACGGATTTCGCAATATCTTCAACACTTTCACCTGTAATTGTAAATAGTATATCACCATGTTCAAAATACTTTGGACTTGACACATATTCAAGTTGGGTGTGCGATACACATTTATCAAACCAAGTGTTGTATGTAGTGTATATTTCACCATATCGCACACAAGGAATACCGTTCTCAGTAACTTGATCACGCTTAATACCAGAGCCCCTATAAATATCCGTAGCAATTTCTTTTAATGTTACCATAGGAATATCCGTTTGAGGTTTTAACAGCTCATCTCTATAATACTCATACTGTTTTTTTCTTGCCGTAAGCTCTGTCGTAAGCTCTGTCGTAAGCTCTGTGAAATTGTCCAGAATACGGACAATTTCACGCTGAACAGGCAGAGGGGGGACGGGGATAGTAAGTTCTTTAAAATTGGTTTTATTGAATTTTGTTTGTCCTACTGGTGATACGATTTTAACTAACTTATCCTGAAATTCTTTGCATTGAAAAAGGTGATACAAGAATCGGTTTAAAGCAATATCACTCTTTACCCATATTGCATTAGGACCAAGAACATTAAATTTTGAAGGAAATATTTCAGTGGTAATATAATAGACTTCGCCACAATTACCTACATTCGGCATAACTAATCCTTCGGAATCAAGGTTTACACGCCAAAGATATTTAAAGGCATATTCGTCCACATATACAAAGTTATCCGGTTTTGAAAAATTGCTTTTTAAGTCTGTTGTTCTTATTAATTGGGCAACCCCCAATTCGTTGTTAACATATTTTACGTTTTTTGCGATATCTGCAAAAGAGCCTGCTGCCGTATAATCGGTTATTGTTGAACATACGTCTCCTACTTTCATATATTTCACACCGTTCGGACAAAGTTCCTGCAACAATTCTTCAAGTTTACTCATGCACAGCTCCCTACTTTCATTCTCCACATAAACCCGATTCTCGTATCTGTCTTTGTAATTTTTGCAACAAATCATCTGTGTTATTCCAAACTATGAATTGTATTTGTTTTACATCAAAATGCAATTTGTCAAATTCATCTGAACGGCAAATATGTATAACCGTTTTTCCAATACCTTTCGCATAGCCTGCCTCATAATAAACGCCTGCGTTTTGATAAGTAAAATCAGCAACAAGGAATTTACAACTTTGAATTTCTTCAAACATCTTTTCATAAATATTTCCATTATGCGCATCTAAATCAAGATAATATGGATGATTCTTGGATGCAATAATTGCTGTTTCAGTACCACGGCGAATATCATCCACACAATCATATTTTTCTTTATTCATTGGCATGGATACAAAAACCGAACCAGAAGCCGGTAAAACAGGATTCATTGTAGGAACATTATTTTTTCCTGTCGCAATTTGATATACTAATGCAAGTTGCTCGCCAGATGCACTATTGATTAAAAAATCATGTAATGTTTTTAGGTTATCCTCGTGTACCCAAGAACTTGTTCCCTTGAATTCTTTTGATGGTAGTCCAAAGTAAGCCATCAAATCTTCAATAATACCATATCTACCAAAATCAAAATAGTATTTATCTTCCTCAGCTTTCTTCCTAAAAATAGCATATATTTGTTCTTTATTCATTTTACCTCTCGATCTCCCCGATAATTTTATCAATCTCATCACGCAGCACCTGTTCCCGCGCCACGATCTCTGCAATTTCTGCATTCAGCTTTACAATATCAATCTTTTCCCGTGTGTCCTCCGCCTCTACATAGGTGGAAACCGAAAGATTATAGGCGTTCTGCTCGTTGCCTACCTCGTTGTTTGGCACAAGGCGACTGAAATACTGTTTGTCCTTTCTTTCCGCGGCGGCAGTAACAATACGCTGAATATTCGCTTCTGAAAGTCGGTTATTTTTCGTCACCTTAACAAATTCCCGTGAAGCGTCTACAAACAAAATAGCATTATCCGTTTTGTTCTTTTTCAAAAGCATAATATCAACGGATATAGTGACATTGAGAAAGAGATTTGACGGCAGTTGAATGATAGCATCCACATAGTTGTTATCCACAAGGTATTTACGAATTTTCTTTTCCGCACCGCCCCGGTACATAATACCGGGGAAACAGACGATTGCCGCCGCACCGTTGTTCGCAAGCCATGAAAGGCTGTGCATAATAAACGCCATATCGCCTTTGGACGCAGGCGCAAGCACACCTGCGGGAGAAAAACGAATATCGTTTATTAACAGCGGATTTTTATCTCCCTCCCACGGAACAGAGAAAGGCGGGTTGGAAACGATTAATTCAAAAGGCTGGTCATCCCAATGCTGAGGGCTTAAAAGCGTATCTTCACGCACGATGCTGAATTTATCGAAATCAATGTTATGTAAAAACATATTGATACGGCAAAGGTTATAGGTAGTCAGGTCGATCTCCTGCCCGAAAAATCCCTGCTCAATATTTTCTTTACCCAAAACCTTTTCAACCTTCAACAAAAGCGAACCCGAACCGCAGGCAGGATCATATACCTTGTTGATTCTCGTTTTGCCTATCGTGCCGAGACGGGCAAGCAGTTCAGAAACATCAGCAGGAGTAAAATACTGACCGCCCTTTTTGCCTGCGTTAGCGGCGTACATACCCATCAAATATTCGTATGCGTCGCCGAACAAATCGGGATTGATACCGTCGGTCGAAAACAACGGCATTTTTTCTACACCGTTCAAAAGCTCCGCAAGCACCTTGTTTCTCTTGGCAACCGTTTCGCCGATGGATTTACTGTTTACATCGAAATCGTCAAACAAACCGGCAAAATCGTTTTCCGCTTCACCGCTGGCGGCGCTGCTCTCAATATGGTTAAAAACACGCTCTAAGGTTTCGTTTAGGTTTTCGTCCTTATCCGCACGGGCACGGACATTGCAGAAAAGCTCGCTCGGCAGAATGAAAAATCCCTTTTCTTGCACCAGTCCCTCACGGGCTGATTCTGCCTCCTCATCGGACATCTTTGCATAGTCAAAATCGGTGTTTCCGGCGGCGTATTCGCCTGCATTGATATAGGCGGCAAAATTCTCGGAAATATAGCGGTAAAACATTGTACCAAGAACATAAGATTTAAAGTCCCACTCGGACACATGCCCCGCGTGAACAAGGTCGGTAGCAATTTTATATATTGTGCGGAACAACTCGTCCCGCTCCTGATCTTTCTTTATGTCAGCCATTGATATTACTCCTTATCTTTGAGCCATTCTGACTCTATTTCTTCAAAAGGGAAATCCCTGTTTTCGCAATAAGTCTTTATTTTCTTCATAGCCGTAATATTCGGCTTTGTTTTTCCGTTTTCCCAGCGATTTATCGTACCCACAGATACATTCAGCAGTTTAGCAAACTCTTCTTGTGATAGAAGCGCCCTTTTACGCATATTCCGTACTAACTCACTCAATGACATTGTTCTGCCGTTCTCCTTTCAAAAGGTTGCTACTATTATAACATAAACCTATCATTTTTTCAAGTTTACTGCTCATTCTTATGTTTACTTGCATTTTGGTGGTACGCCTGCAATATTGTAGGCGTACCTTTTGATATATACAAAGGTGGAATCCGTAATAAAGTAAGGAGGAATTTCAATGCTCAAAATAGCATTCGACTCACAAGGCTGTATGTGACCGAAAGAAAGCAGATTTAGATGGAAAAAGATTGTACAAGAAGAATCTGCAAGCAGCCAACCGTAAGCGATAGACGGACATTTATCGCGCCTCCACCGTACAGGAGCTTTGTACGGCAATGTTTCCGGGATTTCCGTTGTAAGAACAAATCTCTGCCGAACGCTTTCTATAAAGGCGGCAGATTTATGATCTGTATCGGCATTGCGCAGTCGAATTTGTCTGACACTCTGTTATGCAGAGCTGCGCTGGGGCAGTCTTCACTAATGGGAAGATGAGTCCATAGTCCTAACCTCTTTTACAAATGAATAGTAGTTCTCTGCGATGAAATGAATGACCAGCTTTTCGGAATGATACCAACCTTTCGATATGATAATGATTATCTTTCCGATATGATGTATGACCTTCCTTTTGTCGCCGTTTCTATCGGGCGACAGCAAGATAGAAACGGCGGCGAGGAATCGTCCGAGAGGCCGTGCGGCAAGGCATTCAGGGATTACAAGAAATGAAAACGGGAGAAACGGCAGATAAATTCGCTGAAGCTGCCAATGGGTAAACTATGCCTTGTCGCGTTATGATGCGCCTTTTCAAATGATAAATGCCCTACCCTTCGGATATGAGTATGACCATCCATTCGGAATGATACATTTCAAAATTTAAAGTCATTTCGGAAGTCTATGATATACTTTTCGGAATGACGGCGCAAATTTTACGCTATGTACTTGTTTATGCCCCTTATGATATCTTTCTTAAATGACCGCAAAAATATGACCTTCAATTTCAAAGGCGG
>CABPZV010000062.1 GCA_902462015.1 uncultured Eubacteriales bacterium
AAAAACTCTTTGGGTATGGCATCCAGAAAAAGTATACGATGTTCGCTATAGCCATTGCGAATATGCCAATAATTAAATTAGATAACCTCGGTTTCATAATTATCCTCACTTATAATTTTCCAATAATCCATTGAAAATTGCCTGATATAAAGAGTGTTATTCTTAGAGTGTAAGGCCTTTCTAAATGCAAAATTGTATAGACCTGAAGACAAATAATGTTCTGCACTACTATACACATTATCTATGTGAATGCTTCCGTATAGTTGACTATATTCGTTCGCAAATCATATTCTGCTCGCTGCGTCAACCGCCTCAGACTGTTGTAGAAGTTAAGCAGTCCAAATATTGGACTGCTTAACTATGCACTTTAATTTATACTTGTTTATATATATAAATCTTTGAACATTATTTAAGAATACCCTTATCAATCAAGGTTCCCAGGATTGCCATGATAGCAATTACAGCCACAAATATAATCAAGCATATAGCCAATATTTTTAGCACTTTTCGTTTTCTTGCTGACATTTTTTTTCGAGAAAATAGGGAAACAGGAAGCGATTCTCCGGAAATAGAATATTTTTTGACAAAATAAGCTACTAAAAAATGTGGTATTCCAAGTGCAGCTAACACTGATACAATATAGCTTAATATAATAACCACATTTATTGCCACCTCTTGCGTCATCCATTTAGATGCAATTTTCATTAAAGAGATTCCAGAAACTGCTCCGATTGAAGAAAAAGCCGCAATTCTTGCCCTATTCTTTTTCTTACTTTTTGCTTTGCTGTATTTTCCCTTTTTGGTATTATAAATTTCAAAACTAAAAATGAGAAATACCGCTAAGATCCATGCCAATCCTATAAAAAGAGAATATACGATTTGTGTCATTCTATCCGACATCACAGTTTCCACTAATGAATATGGTAGCATTAGAAAAAACAACGATGTAAACAATGATGAGCTGCCAGAAAGCAAAAATCTTTGATAATAAGAAACTGAAGTCATTTTTCGTACTAATATATTTGTAATAACAGTGTAAAAAATTACCATTATCACTACAATAGAGGCAACAATAAATTTACGCGTAACTATTCCATAGCATAATGGAATAAGCCCAATAAATATGTACATCCATGACAATGATTTAATATCAGATAAAAATAAATAAGATTCAGAATATCTTTTTATAAAACCCTTTATATCAGCTAATTCCATTAAAACCAACTCCTATAATTTTCATTACCAAATTGCATCCCATTTATTGCCAATCCAATGATTGCGTATTGTCCAACCTTGTTAACATTAAATCCGTATCTGACATAGTTGTAAGAACGAACACCAATTTCCTTTCCATCAAGCCCCCAGCCGATATAATCTGCCGGTCCCGGGTTCAACTCCCAGCCGATTTCAAATCCACTGTTATTATTCCCCCGATCCGCACTCAATCCAAACGGATCCACAAACGAAATCGGATTCCCATTCACATACGTGAACAGAATCAGCGTGGTCGAATCCGCTATACTGCCTTCAATTATATCACTATTCATGAACCGTTTCAACTCTGGATTGTAAAACCGTGTCCGCATATACAGCAGTCCGTTAGAGTCAGTAATTACTCCGTCCCGTCCGTTGTAGCCGAATATCTGGTTGCTGTATCGGATAACATTGATTCTGATGAGGGGGAAAGCGAATTTGCTCCGATCAAGAACCTGTTTAATGAATGGTATGCCAGAGATATCAGCAAAAAACGCAGAGCAAGCAATCGTGTTAAAGGAAGCTCGGGTATCCCGCTTGGACCACCGCCTTATGGCTACATGAAGAATCCGGAAAATCCGGATTTCTGGATTATTGACGATGAGCCTGCTATGGTGATTCGGCGTATCGACACAATGACCTTATCCGGATACGGTACGGAGCAGATTGCCGATATACTTAGTAAAGAAAAGGTGCTGACGCCGACTGCTTATGCCATCAGCAAAGGCAGGAAAAAGCCATCGAAGAGCAAAAACGGCGATCCGTACAATTGGCAGTCTTCTACGATCGTAAAAATTCTTTCTATGCAGGAGTATTGTGGAGATATCGTCAACTTCAAGACTTATTCCAAATCCTTTAAGAATAAGAAAAGGTACAAAAATGATCCGGAAAACATTTCTGTTTTTAAAGATGTGCATGAGCCAATCCGTGACAGAGCGACATTTGAAAAAATTCGGGAAAAGCGCGGTAAGATACGAAAAAGAAAAAAGCAAGACGGCGAACGGAATATGTTTTCCGGGCTGCTTGTATGTGCCGACTGTGGCGGAAATATGCACTTCCATTTCAGCCAGGGAAATCCGAATATTCAGTATTTTAACTGTGCCGAATACAACAAAGGTAAGCGAAAGACCTGTACATCCACGCACTACATACGTGTGGATTTCCTGGAGCAAATCGTTTTAGCAGAGATCAGACGCCTGACACGGTTCGCTTGCAAACATGAGGATGAGTTTACTGCTGCGGTTGCCGATTATTCAAAAAAGGTAACGGAAACTGAGCAACGGATTCGTCAGGGCGAACTGAAAAGTTTGATCGCACGTGATAAGGAATTAGATGTTCTTTTTGAAAAGATCTATGAAGACAATGTATCAGGCAAAATTTCTGATGAGCGTTTTGTAAAGTTGTCTGCAAAATATGAGACAGAACAGAAATCTGTCGAAGAGCGTATAGTACAGTTGAAAGAACTTTTTGACGAAGTAAACCTGAAGGTAGAACATACAGAAAGCTTTGTTGTGGAAGTCAGGAAGTATACTCGTATCAAAAAGCTGACTCCACTGATGCTGAACGAACTGATTGAGTACATCGAAATCCATCAGGCTGAAACGGTCAACGGTGAACAGACGCAAACGGTTGTAATTCATTACAACTGTATTGGTTCTATTTCAATTCCGGAAGAGCTTTCAATCCCTGAGCCACAGATTACCGTTCAAACAAGAAAAGGCGTTGTAGTCAACTATGTGCCTATGTGTAGTTAAATAGGAAGGTGTTAATTTTCAGAGAAATAATGTGACAGCCCGTCTGTTTTCGGGCAAAAAAACCGAGTATTCTTACAGGACTTTTCAGTTCCTGTAAGAATACTCAGTATGGTCGGAGTGACAGGACTTGAACCTGCGGCCTGATGGTCCCAAACCACCCGCTCTACCAGCTGAGCCACACCCCGATATTTTATATTAATTTTACACAGCACAAACGTAACTGTTATTATATCTCACCTATGCTTGTACATACTGAAAATCCAGGATTAAACAACCATAACTCACATTGGAGGCTAACAAGCTAAATCCGCCGTAACTAAAATTTAAGCTTATTTGCGCATCAGCCTGGCGCAGTCTGATGCGCAAACAAATTTAATTTCAAAAATTAAGTAGCTTTGCTGAAAGAAACAACATCAGGGACAGTACGCATCACGATATTGGCACCCACGCTGCAGAGCTTTCCAACGATGTCATCATACCCACGTTCAACATAGTAAATGTCATCTATCTCAGTTGTGCCACAAGCAGACAATCCTGCGATTATCATTGCAGCTCCTGCACGAAGGTCACAAGCCTTTAAAGCTGCAGCACTTAGGGGCTTTCCGCCTTCTATTATCGCCGTTCTACCGTTTACACGAATATTTGCTCCCATACGTTTCAATTCAGATACATATCGAAAACGATTATCCCAAACACTTTCATTTAAATAACTAACGCCGTTAGCAAGACACATAAGTACACAAATCTGAGGCTGAAGGTCGGTCGGAAATCCCGGATACGGCTGAGTTTTAATATTTACCCGATCAAGCGGTCCGCGTCTTGATACTATCACATAATTGTCTTCCTCAATTACATCAACACCCATTTCAACGAGCTTTGCAGATATTGACTCAAGGTGTTTAGGAATTACATTAGTAATTCTCAGATTTCCGCATGTCGCAGCTGCTGCAATCATATATGTGCCGGCTTCGATCATATCCGGAATAATTGCATATGTACAGCCATGAAGCTGTTTAACACCGCGAATTTTTATTGTATCTGTTCCTGCGCCGCTGATTCTTGCACCGCATGTATTTAAAAAGTTTGCAAGGTCAACAACATGAGGCTCCCTAGCTGCATTCTCGATAACAGTAACTCCGTCCGCCTTTACAGCAGCAAGAATCACATTGATTGTCCCCCCGACAGTCGTTACATCAAAAAATATATTTCCGCCGTGCAGTCCTCCAAGTGCATTAGCCTCAACATATCCTCCCTCTACATTTACTGTAGCTCCCAGACATTCAAACCCCTTAATATGCTGATCAATGGGACGAACTCCAAAATCACAGCCTCCGGGATATGCTACATATGCAGAAGAAAAACGCCCAAGCTCCGCTCCCATCAAATAATAGGAAGCTCTCATTTTCCTTACAAGCTCATACGATGATGTGCCTCCGACGGCATATGTAGAATCAAGCTCTATTGTATTTTTTCCGATTCTGCGTACTCTTACTCCCACACCGGAAAGTATTTCAAGAGAAACTGCCACGTCTATTATATCCGGGACATTTTCTATGATGCAGGTATCGTTTATAAGTAAACAGCCGAAAAGTATAGCGACAGCCGAATTTTTCATGCCGCTGGTTTCAATCGACCCGCAAATCGGCTTTCCTCCGTTTATTATATATTTATCCATATTTATTACTATGGCCTCATTTCATAACATTTAATATCACGGATTGCAGTGCAAAATTCGTAAAGATAAAGATAATAATGTCTGCACAAATTGCTTCAGCAATGAAATACAATTCAATAATGGCTAAAATCCCGTCATCGTCGGTTTCTGAGGTAGCTATGCCTTAACAAAAAATATACGGAAACCACCGGCCGCAGATACGGGAAACATCTTGCTCTTAGTTATAAATTACAATACAATAGTTATACAACTATCCGAATAAAACTATTAAACAGCTGTTATGTGCTGTAGAATAAAAACAAAAAAATTCATCAATCCGATTAGTGCAATAGCTTCACACATTTTTATTATATCACACATTTGCACTTTTGAAAAGGTTTTTTATGCTATTTTTTCAACAGCATGCCAATCTTTGTGCAACAGTGATTCTAATATTATGTTTTTTTGAACATTTTTGTTAATTATGCCAGCGTAATATTTCACCATACTGTAATTCTCAGCAAGACAACGTAATATAATCCTTACCTATCTTAAAAACAACCATCCGTATATTAAAAATATATTCACTGCATAATTTTTTGTTACATTTCGGAAAATTAATTCGGAATAAAATATGCGACTGCGAGATCAACTACTCTTCCGTAGCTGTCAGTACCAGCTTCCTGTCCCTGTGATTTCAGATAAGTGTCATTAACTGTTCCGCTGATTTTTGAGGCAGCCGAATCTCTGTACTTATCAAAAAATTTATTATAGGAAAACAGCTCGCTGTATATACGCATGTCAAGGTCTGACATAAGAGAAGAATAGAGACTGCCGTCCGCCTTATAAAGCGCGCCCGCAACATATTCAAAGAGATTGAGATATCCGCTGTACCTTATATATGAATCATCGCTTTCCATACAAACAAGAAAGGCCAAAAAATTTGCTTCATCCTCTCGTGCTGTTCCACGCTGATGTGAAAGCTCATGAGCAGCAGTATAAGGGAGAGTATATCCCGGAAAATTTGTATTGAGATTTGCTTCCCCTGTATAATAGGTATATACCCCGGCTATATGCGTATATGTCATAAGCTTGCTAACTGCAATGTGTTTAATTTTCGTATTCATTTTCTGAACAAAGTCGTTTTTATCGCAAAATGATGCGTAAGCGTCATTCAGCTTATCGTTCATTTCAAACGCAGTGTAAGGCATGACCGATGCACCGCCGTTTATAAATACAACATCGTCTGCAAGCTCCTCCGCCTTTTCTTTTAATATTTCAGCGGTTTCGTACAGCTCCTCTGCAGAAACATCGCGTCTTTCAATTCCAAGCTTTTCTTCAAGATTACTCCCATGATATGCCGGAGCAAATCCAAAAACAAAAAAAGAATAAAGAAGAGTAACTACAGATAATACGCTGCATAAATATCTTACCGTACGAAACGATGTGGCATCTCGGCTGATGCGTACTGAATGTAGTATCATAAGTACAAAAATAAGAGGCAGGCACAGCAGAACAGTTTCTGCAAATGAAAAAGGAAACCAGCCCGTGATTTTCGCAAGAATAAATCTTACAGCTCTGCAAACCGAATCATTCATAATATCAGAAAACTCTGCACTGTAAATACATGCAACATGCACTATAAGAGCTGCGGCAGCTGCCGCGAAAAAAATCAGCGAAGGAACAGGACAATATTTCAGAAGATTTGAAAATATCCTCCCGGTTTTCTTTTTTGTATTTAGTTCTCCCATCATTTTTTCCTTTTTAATGTTTTAATGTAATATTCAAAAATCCAATTGTAAATTCATATCACCGAATACTGATTCAATAAGGGGCTTGCAACGTCAAATGGCGTACCAACTATTCCAGTAGGAGATTGTATCTCCCACCGAATGGTAAAACGTAACCAGCCGCCTGAAAGACGATCGCCATTAGAGAGGCAGCTTTAATGGCGACAGCCTTAATGGCTGGACATCTTGCCTAAGTTCAATAAGGGGCTCGCCCCGTCATTCAACGTGGCAAGGGTTGGCAAAGCCAACCTGCCATTCAGTAGGAGATTGTATCTCCCACTGAATGGTGAAATGTCCCCCGCCGCCTGAAAGGCGATCGCCATTAGAGAGGCAGCTTTAATGGCGATTGCCTTAATGGCGGGGGACATCTTGCCTAAGTTATATATAATCCTCTAAACTGAAACCCTCAGGCAAAATTTTTATCATATCCTCCGGTACCGGCGCATAAACCGCAATATTTTTATTTTCTCTATAGATAACAAAATTCAGCGATAAAGCATGAAGCGCCTGTCTCTCTATTATCTTTCTTCCGTTAATAACATCATATTCTGAAAATGAAGACATTTCCGGATTTTCAGGGTTAGATCCCGACGCATACAGATGGTCTCCAACAATCGGATGCCCAATATACGCAAAATGCACACGAAGCTGATGTGTGCGTCCGGTAACAGGTGAAGCACTTACAAGAGTGTATACTGCCCCGTCAATCTCGTATTCAATCAGCTTTCTGTATCTTGTAATCGCAAAATCCCCGCATCCTTCAGGCTTAACCTCACGAAGAATCACACTTTTTTCGCATCTTCCTATATTTGCAATTATTTCTCCGGTATCTGCAAGAGTGTCCTCAAATTTTCCATGAAGTACGGCAAGATACTCTTTTTTTATCTGTCCAGACATCATACGGCGCGACATCTCTGCGGCCGCAGGTCTATTCTTTGCTACAAGAACGACTCCACTTGTTTCAGAATCAAGGCGGTTTACCGCCCTAAAAACAAAGGGAATCCCCTTTTCTCCGAAGTAACCGGCAAGTCCATTGGCCAATGTATCTGCAGTATGGCCATGAGAAGGATGAGTAGGAACAAACGCCGGCTTATTACATAAAATCAATGAATCATCTTCGTACAGTATATCAAGAGGCATTTTAACCGGAATAAGCTTTTCATTCATATCGGAGAATTTGTCCTCATACATTATATCAAGAATATCTCCGCCCTTCAAATATGCACGGACGGTAGCATGCTTTCCGTTCAGCATAATACCATTTTCCTGATTTTTTAAATGGGTTACCTCCGCATGTGACAAGCCAAGATATCCATATAGAAAATTTTTCAGTATCTTTCCATCATGCGTCTTTGAAATCGTATACCTCATTTACTTATCCTTATTAATATCAATATATTTTATTATTATATCATAAAAAGTATTAATAATGCAAGCTTAAAAGTCTCCATTTTATACTTTTTCACATCAGAAAGGTATGGTTATTTATATGAAAAACAAAAGCAAATATATTAAGATGAAAAAAAATCTGACCGCTTCTTTTCTGTCTGCAGCGATTATAACTGGTAATGCGCTCTTATACGTCGGTATCATTGCAGCAGACAAAAAGCTCTTTCCCATATCTCCTGCGTTATCTGTTTTGTCAGAAAAACTGTCGCTTGTAAAAAGCGGGCTCACCGGAACTGAGGTCGAATTTGACACAGATGACTTCGACAGAATAATAGGGGTTTCGGTTCCCTCCATAACCTTTATTTCACTTCCCGATCAGGAAACAGGTGTATTGACAGTTGAAGGAAAAGCCGTAGAATGCGGAATCACCATTCCCAGATCAAAATTGTCAGAGCTGACGTTTACCCCGTCCTCCGACTCTGTTTCTGAATCGAGCTTTAACATCGGCATTGTTGGAAATCAGGCATATGAATGCAGCTGCAGTATCTATATGCTCTCCGGTCTCAACTTTTCTCCGTCAGCAGAGCTGTGCGATAAATCCTTCACCCGTGTCACAACCTACAGTGGAATACCATATTTCGGTACGGTTCACGCTATCGATCCTGACGGAGACAGCATGACATACCATATAACTGAATATCCGTCCCACGGCACACTTATAACCGACGACATTGAAAACGGAAATTATAAATATATCCCATCCGGAAGCTTCGGAGGAGATGACCGTTTTTCATATATAGCTGAAGACTTTTACGGCAATTTTACACCTGAAATCGAGGTCAGTATTTCAGTTCTGAATTCCGGCAGTGTACTTTCCTTTAGCGATATGCAGGAAAATGAAGAACACAGCTGCGCGCTGAATGTCGTAAACCGCGGAATCATGAACGCAACCTCAGAAAACGGTATTTACCGTTTTGATCCAGACATCACAGTAAGCAGATGCGAATATCTCTTAATGCTCTATAAAGCCGCAGGCAGAAATATTTCTGCCGCCGGGAGCAGTTCTTTCAATGATACCGACACCCTCTCAGTCGAAGAAATACAGTGTATCGAAGACGCCTACAAAAACGGATTTATAAGCGGAGAAAAAACAGCAACCGGACTTTACTTTAAACCGGACGAACCGGTTTCCCGGGCTGAGGCGGCAGTTCTGACAGCCAAACTCGTGGGAATCGAAATACCGGCGTCTCTGACAAATCAAAGCTTTATAGATGAGACAGCTATTCCAGATAATATGATTGATTCTGTACGCGCAGTCTGCAGTATAGGAATTTTCCGTTCCGAATCCGGAGCTTTTTCTCCCGACAGCTTTCTGACAAGAGCAGAAGCTGCTCAGGCGCTTGATGGAGTTCTGAGGTATATGGCATAAATCCAAATCCTCTCTGAGTGGAAAAATACTAATCTTTGCTCTGAAAGATTTTCTTTAAAATATTAATCCCCGTAACAGACGCTTTCAGTAAGTAATTTTAAACCCTACTGAAATAAATTAATAAAACATGCTGCTTTAAAACGTCAATGCATTTTCATTCGGAACCATTTAATGATGTGCAACATCCTAATATATTTTTATTAATGCGGACTGCTTAAAACAGTCCGCATTTTCATATAATAAGGCACATAGCGCCGTTATAGATGTTTCTGTGACGAGATTGTACCAACAACGAAAATAAAGTATGCTAATCAAACTTATAATATTTTTCTATTACAAATCATTGCCAAAGGTCAAAAATGATCAAAAAAATTCGTGCGAGTTAGAAAACAGGTAGAAAAATCCTTATAATCGCCTTAAATCAGATTTCATGATTTAAAATTGACCTTATTTGACTTTGACTTTTCCTGACTTTAAATGTATAATATAACCAACAAAAAAGAAAGGAAGCGAAGTAATGCGTATATCAGATACTATTGCCTGTATGATTGAGCAGATGCTCGCGGACGGTAACGGAAAAACGGTACTCCGGCGAAACGATCTTGCGGAGCAGCTCGGATGTGTGCCGTCACAGATCAACTATGTTATTACATCCAGATTCACAGCAGATAAGGGATATATCATAGAAAGCAGGCGCGGAGGAGGCGGATACATCCGTATAATAAAAAAGCAGATGAGCCGCAATGAATATCTGATGCATGTTTTTCATGCTATCGGAGAAGAAATCGATGAAGCATCTGCAAACACTTTTGTTTCTAATCTGCGTGAAAGCGGTCTCTTGTCATCACGCGAAGCTAAGATGATTCAAACTGCATCAGGATATATCGATAAAAACAATTTAAGGGCAGACATGCTTCGACAGATAATTCTTACCATAATGGAGTAAAATAACAATACAAGTATCATCGAAAAAACAAAAGGAATATTCAAAAAAACTCACAAGATAATTTGAAAGGAATGTGAATTATTATGCTTTGTACTAAATGTGGAAAAAAGGAAGCTACTGTATATTATAAACAAAATATAAACGGAAAAATCACAGAATACAACCTTTGCAACGACTGTGCGGCAGAGATTAGGAAACAATATAACAACACTGTCGGGGAAAACTTGGGTTCATTCTTTAACGATGGCTTCGGAGAAATGAATCTTCTCGGCTCGCTTTTCGGAATCAGACCGACAGAAAGACTTGCACCGGCAAAAACATGTCCGTTCTGCGGAGCGACATATCGGGATTTTGCGGAAAGCGGAAAAGCCGGATGCGCCAAATGCTATGATGTGTTCCGCAGCGAGCTGTCAGACACAATCGTCGGTATTCACGGCCATCGTGAACATACCGGCAGGGTTCCTAAAAAACTTCTCCCTCATATGAGCCGCGAAAAAAAGATTGAAAAACTAAAGGATAAGCTGTCAATCGCTGTAGGAAAACAGGAATTTGAAGAAGCAGCTAAGCTTCGCGATGAAATTAAAAAGCTTGAGGATGAATCAGCTGGAGAAGCAGGTTAAACTTAATACCTG
>CABPZV010000063.1 GCA_902462015.1 uncultured Eubacteriales bacterium
GTCTGCTCCGGCAAGATCGGCAATGACCGGAATTTTCCTGCGTCCCGCCTCATTCACGGCATACGTAATCAAAGAGGGCGAAATACCGCATCCCTGCACAAGCAGCGCGTCAGGAAGACATGTAAATGCATCTTCAATATCTTCTTCCTCAAGCCTCAGATTCGAACCAGGAATCTCAATCGGCGTACAAACTCCGCCGTCACTGTATATAAGCGCAGACGCGCCTGTTCTTATACCGCTTTTACAAGCTATAAATCTTGTATCAACACCATAGCCGCGGCAGATATCCCGAACAGCTCCGGCATATCCGTCCTCGCCGACTGCGCTGCAAAAAATACTGTCGCCACCAAGCTTTGAAATCGCAATTGCAGTCAGCAAACCGTGTCCGCCGGGACGCATTGCATATTTATCAGCAGTCACAGCCTGTCCGGGATTAGGAAACCTGCCGAGTATTACAGAGGTTATCATGGAAGAGCTGCCGATTGTGAGTATTCGGATTTTCATTCAGATACACATTCCCTTCACAGTATTTTCGCTTTGTATCAGCCGGATTTTTGCATTAAACCGTCTGTTTATGTCAAAATTATATTATAAGTATAACATATTCCGACGTTAAAATCAAGTATCTTCAAATCAACTGACCACACCGTTTAAAAATAAAAACAGGGCGTCTGCCTAATGCTGACGTCCTGCAAAAATCATATACAAATTACTCGTCCGATGCTTCTTCCGTAGTATCTTCAGATGAAGGCTTGCCGCTATCCGGCTCACTGTCATCATTGAGCAGCTCCATATAAGCATCGATTATATACTTTTCAAGATATGCACGGCATTCCTTATTTATAGGATGTACAACATCACGGTAGGTACCATCAAAGTTTTTACGGCTCGGCATAACAACAAAATAACGGTTCTGGGCGTAAATTACTTTAATATCATGCACCGCTATCGCATTATCAAAGGTAAGGGAAACGAGTGCTTTCATCGGACCCGTCTGATTAAATTTCTTTATTCTGATATCGGAAATTTCCATGTGGTGTAAACATCCTTTCAAAAATGGATATGTAATCAAGGTAAAAAATATATATTCGACAAATATCGTTAATAGTTTTTAAAAAAGAAATGAATAAACTTTACCTATAATTCAATTTGATTAAATTATATCATAAAAATGTGGCGTCCGTATGTTTTTTTTGATAAATTTCCATGAATTTCAAGTTGAAGTACAACAAAATGACATAGACATATTCTTCCTGACACAAAATATCAATACTCACAAGGATAATATAACTTAATAAGATCCTTTTTATAGAGTGGCAAATTCCTGCAATACGGCGTTTTCAGAGAAGAAATTTACTTTTGGTTCAATAAGGACTCGCCCCGTCAAATGGCGTGGCAACCATTCCAGTAGGAGATTGTATCTCCCGCTGAATGGTGAAATGTCCCCCGCCGCCATTAAGGCGATCGCCATTAGGGCGGTAGCTTTAATGGCGATTGCCTTAATGGCGGGACATCTTGCCTAAGTTATAAATAACACGTTCTGTTTTTATTAAAAAACAGACGGGCAATAATCTCCCGTCTGTTTTCAATGTCAGGGGCAATTTCAGCCAGCATATACGCTGACACGTTTACGTCCGCCGGCAATATGTTCAAATTTAACCTTACCGTCGATAAGCGCATAAAGAGTATCGTCAGTACCGATTCCGACATTATTGCCAGGATGAATATGCGTACCGCGCTGGCGCACAATAATATTTCCAGCAATGACGCTCTGTCCGTCGGCGCGCTTAACACCAAGCCGCTTTGACTCACTGTCGCGGCCGTTTTTTGTTGAACCTACACCTTTTTTATGTGCAAAGAATTGCAAACCTAATCTAAGCATGGTTGTTTTTCTCCTTTTAAAAACTAATTCTCTCAATCTTACTGTAAAAGCAAATATTTACCGAATATCTGCAGGCGGATCATCATCGGTTTCGCTTACCTCAAGAAAATCATAATAATCTTCGAGCATGTCCGAAAGCTGCAGATAATATCCTTCAATCAATCCGGATATAGCAAACCGCTTTTTTTCATCCGTACCCGAATCAGGCAAAGCATCTTCTGAGATGACCTGAACATCGGTTGTATCCGGGTCATACATATAATTCACAGTACCTGCAAAAGAGACCTCTATCGTATTGACAACGAGCATCGTCATTGCGGAAAGACCCGCACATAGCTCATCTACCCCGATGCCGTCGCTCATTCCGGCATGACCTGTTTCACGAAAACCGTAATAAACACCATTTTTTTTGTAAAATGTTACTTTTGTCATAATAAACCAGTTAAAGAAAGTTAAGCCTACACACTTTTCCGACAAGCAAAATCAGAAAAAGACTTCTCTTCACCTTTTCTTTTGACAATCAGCCAACTATTGAGCCAATCTGCACCTTTGTATAAGGCTGACGATGACCCATTTTTCTCTTTTCATTCTTCTTGGGCTTGTAACGGAGAATAGTAATTTTCTTACCCTTGCCGTTCTTGACAACATTAGCGGTCACAGACGCTCCTTCTACATACGGAGCACCACTTTTAAAGGTATTATCCTTTGAGAGTGCCAGAACCTTGTCAAATGTATAGGTCGCTCCTTCAGCAACATCAAGCTTTTCAACAAAAATTATATCGCCTTCAGTCACTTTATACTGCTTTCCGCCCGTTTCAATTATTGCAAACACGAAAAGCACCTCACTTTCTTAAAGGGATCTTTGTCCCGAACTCGCTGTGCAGGCGCTGCGCTTATGGGATTATAAATACAAAAAATCTCTTTGATGGCATAAATATCCCTGCCTGTTTCATGCGGCGTTTTATATTGTAACATATTTTCTATAAGCTGTCAACCTTTTTTCAGCGATTTTTTAAAGTCTTATAAGAAGTGAATTCTCAAGGTAAATGTAACTTTAAATTGTACTGTTGTATTCACTTTGAAAATTTAATCTCGCAGAAAAACGGTTTTGTTTTTCTGCAAAAAAATTTGACAATATCACTCTTTAGGTATATAATAATAGTGTATATGTTTTCATATAAAAAATAAAGTTAAAGGATGGTGAACTAAATGGACGCCGGAGGTAGTAAACGTACAGTTCCAGGGCGAAGTAGCAAAGTCTGCAAAAATGCTGCTCCGGTTCCTTTATTCACCGAAGCATGACGTTTTTCTGCAAACTGAATACTTGCCCGACTGAATTTTGTACATCTCTGCCGCTGTATAGGGGCATATTATTGTTATGCCCTTGTGTAAATACCGGATAGTGTAATCCGGAAACGGCAGCTGTCGGTTGTTTCTGAACAGCTGCTTATGCGGCCGTTTTTTATATTTATAACTAAAAGCGAATATTCCGTCTGACAAGAAGATAACCATTTATGTCGCACATGATGTTGAGAAATTGACTGACAGCGACTAACAGGCATCAATTGTCAAGGCAGGGACTAACACGCATCAACTGTCAGAGCGGCGACAACAGGCGCTCAGCTCTGAGGATGCGGTTTCCATTTGCTTTTTCGGCAGCAGTACAATTGCCGTTCAAACTCCATATGAGAGGTTGCCATTATTAAACGGTCGCACAGTTGAGTACAATCAGAAAGGGTGATTATTATGCTGGAAAACAACGAAAAAAATACCTTAAATGAAAACGTCCGGAACGATAGTCTTTCCGGAGGCAGCAATAACAATGATCAAGATTCCCCGGTTTTAGACATACAGATTGATTCTAATGACAAACCGGACAATAATTTTTTGAAGAGCGATGTTGAAAGTCCGGATCCGGTTACGCTTGAAGATTTAGAGGAAAAAAACAATTTTGCGCTTTCATTAATTGAGGAAAAAAAATATTCAGAACTAAAACAGACACTCGAAGAACTTGAGCCTGCAGATATAGCACAAATGCTCAGTGAAATTCCACGTGATAAAATCCCCCTCATTTTCAGAGTTCTTCCAAAAGAGCTTGCCGCAGAAACCTTTGTTGAAATGGACGGAGACGAAGAGGCTATACTTATCGACGCCTTTTCAGATATTGAGCTTGAAAACGTCATAAGTGAAATGTTCCTCGATGATACGGTGGACTTAATAGAAGAAATGCCGGCAAATGTAGTCCGCAGAATTCTTCGCAATATAACGCCTGAAAGACGTAAACTCATCAATGAAATAATGAATTATCCGGATGACAGTGCCGGGAGCATAATGACAATTGAATACGTTGATCTTACTGAGGGAATGACGGTAGGTGACGCGCTTAAGCGAATCAGGCGTACAGGGCTGAAAAAAGAAACTGTTTATACATGCTATGTAACCGATGTTAACAAAAAACTAAAGGGTCTTGTAACCGCTTTAGACCTCATGACAGCGGAAAGTGAAGACGTTATGATTTCTGAAATTATGGATACGGGAGTCATTTGTGCCGATACGCTCACAGATAAGGAAGACGTTGGTAAGCTGATTGAAAAATACGACCTTCTTGCTGTTCCGATTGTCGACGGAGAAAACCGTCTTGTGGGAATCGTAACTGTCGATGACGCTATCGATGTCATTCAGGACGAGGCTGAAGAAGACTTTGCTAAAATGAACGCTATGATTCCTATGGAAAAGCCGTATCTCAAAACTAAAGTTTTCGATATATGGAAAAGCCGCATAGTATGGCTTCTGCTCCTAATGGTATCTGCGACCTTTACAGGTATGATTATCTCCTCATTTGAAACTGCGCTTGCAGCTCAAGCAATACTTACCGCCTTTATACCAATGCTCATGGATTCGGGCGGCAACTCTGGAAGTCAGGCATCAGTTACAGTCATACGCGGTATATCAACCGGAGAAATCGAATTTTCTGACATCTTCAAAGTTATGTGGAAGGAATTCCGCGTCTCAATAATGTGCGGCCTTTCGCTCGGCTTGGCAACATTTATAAAAATTCAGCTTGTAGATAATCTGATCATGGGAAGCAATATAACTCCCATCGTTGCACTTGTCGTATGTATAACACTTGGATGCACAATTATTATAGCAAAATTTATCGGCTGCACGCTCCCCTTGATTGCACGCAAAATCGGTTTTGATCCAGCCGTTATGGCAAGTCCGTTTATCACAACGATAGTAGACGCAGTATCGCTCCTTATTTATTTTAATGTCGCACATATTCTGCTTGGAATATAAAAATATGATTAAATCCGCGCACCGAAATAATATGACCCCTAAAAGTCAGATGCTTTTGGAGGCGCAAGCAAAAATCTCTGCGCGGATTTTTATTTTTACGTATAAAGAATCGGAAGGGTGAAAAAAATTCGAATGAGACGAAGTGACCGCGAAATTACTGATAAGACAATAATAGATGAAATTTTTAATGAATGCACTTGCTGCCGCGTCGGTTTTTATGATAACGGAGAAATCTACATAATTCCGCTGAATTACGGATACTCGGAAACCAGCGGAAAATATATTCTATATTTTCACGGAGCCACTGAAGGACGCAAAATAAACCTGATTAAAAAAAATCCCACGGTGGGTTTTGAAATAGACGACAGCGGAGAAATTACAGGCGGAAAAACTCCGTGCAGTTATTCAGCAAAATACAAAAGTATTATAGGAACCGGAGTAATATCGTTCGTTGAAGATGCTAACGAAAAAATATTCGGTCTTAACTGCATTATGAAACACTACACCGGAAAAAACTGCTGGTGCTTTGAAAGCGATGCTCTGTCATTCGTAAAAGTTTTCAGACTGACTATCGATAAGCTCTCATGCAAGATTCACTGATTCACTGTTAAATAAAAACTCTATTTACTTTTTAAGTTTGATTGATCGCCAATGACATGACTTTTGCGAATTGTCAAGAATAGTGCAGTCAAAAAACTTATAGCATGTACCTCGGTATGAATACTATACAGTACTTGTAATTCCATTTTGTATCTGCTAAACTTCTTAGCTTTTATAATAGCGAAATCCTCCGTTTGTGGTTTGGGAGTGACTGGCAAGTTCCTCCCATTTTACCACAGCCGAAGTATTTTTCTCTCATCAGTTAAACTATTTTTAACCGCGCTACCGTCGCATGGCTTTCAAGAAAGACAAGCAGCCGGTCAACCTCTTTGAGGTCGGCCGGCTGCTTTTTTGGCTGCCTTATCACGACAACCAATTAAATCTGTACTTATGCCATTACCGCAAATTTGTTGCGTACCGTCTGGAGCTTGCTTTCGTCTGCCTTATCAACAGGATACCATCCTCTTCCGTTCATTTCACAGAAAAGTCCGTAAGAAATATCATGCTCCTCGCATAAAATATTTTGAAAACAGCTCTTTACCTCGGGAGTAGCAGTCTCCGAAGTATACGAATTATAAGTCTCGGTAAGATATTTCTCCGATGTTAGAGCATCGGTCATCTTTTCTTTATCATTCCATACAACTTGTGCCATTCAAATCACCATACCTTTCTTTAAAATGCACCAAAAACTGACAAACGCAAAAACAGCTAATCTTTAAATGCTTAACAGCTTTTCCGTAACAGTTTTGTGCTTTATCTCTTCTGTAATTTTAATCTTAATCTGATTATTTCAAAAGCGCGAAAAGTGCATCAAAATGATTCTGATGCTTTGACGCCGCCTCACCGAATTGGGTCTTAAGCTTACAGTCTCCTGTACTTTCCGCATAATTACGGTATTTTTCGATCAAATTCTGTTCCATTCCGAGTATATCTTCAATCGCTGTCAGTTCTTTGGAAGTTATAAGTGGCATTTTCAAAATTCTGTCCTTTCTTTAAATTACAGCTTAAAACTGCACATTAAAAGTATGCTGCAAAATCGAACTTTTATAAGCTGAAATTATATGTAAAAAAGGAACTGCGAATAAAAAATAAAAAACCGCGGAATATACTTATGAAAGCTTTTCCGCAGCTCATTTAATGTTATATGGTTTAATCTCCATTTTTTATAATTTTTTATTTTTCCCTGCCATCATCAAACCCATTTATTTTTTGACCGCCTTCAGAAACCCGACATCCTCCGCCAAGCTTATAAAGTTCTTCCATAAAGGTTTCAGCATCCTTAAATTCCCTGTAAACTGATGCAAATCTGACATATGAGACTTCATCAATATCACGCAGTTCATCCATCACCATTCCCCCAAGTTCCGATGAAGGAATTTCATGACGCAAAGAATTTGAAACGCACTGTGAAATATTTTCTACCATTCTATTCATTTGCTCTGAACTGACCGGACGTTTATAGCATGCTTTAATTATTCCGTTTAATAGCTTATTTTTATCAAAAACCTCTCTGCTTCCGTCTTTTTTCACAACAAGTACCGGAACAGTATCTATTACTTCAAACGTAGTAAAACGGCGCTGACAATTCAGACACTCCCTGCGTCTCCTTATACTTCCGTTTTCTGTAGGTCTTGTATCTATTACTTTGCTGTCTTCATAACCGCAAACAGGACATTTCATTTACGATTAACCATCCTTCTTATCTGTTGGCCGGTTATTCCGACCGTCGTTTGAATTACATCTCTACTTATTAATATAACTTCAATAACGGAATTCCCACAGCGTCATTTGAAGCTTAAATTTTTACAGTCCGTGAAGTTATTATTCAATTGTGATTATAAGTCCAAGTAATACCGCAAGGTTTCTGGGTTTCGCTTTACAAAATCGCTGACTTCGACAGCGAAACAAAACTTGCACCTTAAGCTTTAGCTTTGAGGTTATTATACCATACTTTCCTTAAAATGTAAAGTTAAAACTACAAATATTTTCGCAAACAAAGGAAGAAACGCTAAAAATTTACAAATTTTGAAATACCGTGTTTAAATTCAAGCTGTCTCACATTAAAAAACCCAAAGGCATAAAATATAAGTGACACCAATCCAATTCTTTTTTGGGTCGGATGTTTAAACGGTATATCTCCCGGTAAAAATAAAATTACAGGTTGTGCACAACCGGATAACGTATAAAATAATGGAGAGTGAATCAAGTGACAATAAAACGCGGCGACATTTTTTATGCTGACCTTTCTCCCGTTGTCGGTTCCGAACAGGGCGGTCTGCGTCCTGTTCTGATTATACAGAACGATGTGGGAAACAAATACAGTCCTACAGTCATTGCTGCTGCAATTACAAGCAAGCTCGGAAAATCCAAACTTCCTACGCACATCGAGGTATTTCGTGAAGCTGCTCCCGGTGTAACTGAAAGCGTCGGTCTTTCAAGAGATTCAGTTGTTCTTCTTGAACAGATACGAACGCTTGACAAGCAAAGACTTAAAGAGAAAATGGGACATCTGGATGACAGCATGATGATCCGAGTAGACAACGCAATCACTATAAGCTTCGGACTTTCAAAACAGGATGACGATTACATCAGTAAAAAATACGAAAGTTCAACGCCCCTCGGACATGAAAGCATGCAAAAAATCGAAGCAAGTGTCGTAGGGAATATAAAGGCTCGGAAAGCTGAAGTAATTACCTCCGAACATGAAAATATTAAGATTGACGCAGGAAATAGAAACACTATAAAATCAAAGGCAGCTGCCGACGGACGTGAAAATATAAAAAAATATGAATCCGCTGCCGGCTGGCGTACAGGAGAGCAAAAAACCAAGACCAAAACAGTTAAAACAGCAAGTAAGAATAAAGAAGACAGTATCTATGCCGCTGCACTTCTGACTGAACGCGGCAGCGGAACGTAAAATTTTTTTACTTGTGCTTAGCGGAAAATGAAAACTTTCTTTACATTATTTGTCGAAAAGGACTTGATTTTTTTACCCTAATGCGTTAAACTATAATCATAAATTTAATTTAGGAATTGTCGGGGCAGTCCGGCATATATTCTAAGAAACAGGAGTGAAAAAAATGGCCCTTGTAACTACTACAGAAATGTTCAAAAAAGCATACGAAGGCGGATACGCAGTCGGTGCATTCAACATTAACAATATGGAAATAATCCAGGCAATCACAGAAGCATGTGAAGAAAATAAATCGCCTGTAATTCTTCAGGTCTCTGCAGGCGCGAGAAAGTATGCTAAGCATGAATACCTTATGGCCCTTGCTCAGGCAGCCGTTAAGGATACCGGTATTGATCTTGCTCTTCATCTCGATCACGGCGACGGCTTTGACATCTGCAAGGCTTGCGTTGACGGCGGCTTTACCTCCGTTATGATTGACGGTTCAAAATATTCATTCGAGGAAAACATCGCAGTAACACGCAAGGTTGTCGAGTACGCACATGCTCACGGAGTTGTTGTCGAAGGCGAGCTCGGTAAGCTTGCCGGAATTGAGGATGACGTCAACGTAAGTGCAGATGATGCAATGTACACAAACCCGGCAGAAGTTGAAGAGTTTGTTGAAAAAACAGGTGTAGATTCTCTTGCAATCGCTATCGGTACAAGTCACGGCGCATATAAGTTTAAAGGCGAGCCTAAGCTTCGTTTCGATATCCTCGAAGAGGTTTCAAAGAGACTTCCCGGATTCCCGATTGTACTTCACGGAGCTTCTTCTGTAATTCCGGAACTCGTTGATGAGATCAACAAATGCGGCGGCAATCTCGACGGCGCAAAGGGTGTTCCTGAAGAGCTTCTCCGTCGCGCTGCTTCTATGGCTGTCTGCAAAATCAATATCGACTCTGACATACGTCTTGCTTTTACCGCAGGTATACGCCGCGTAATGAAGGCAGACCCTACTATTTTTGATCCGCGCGGATACCTTAAGGTTGCTCGTGAAGAGGTTAAAAAAATGGTTACGCATAAGATTGTCAATGTTTTAGGTTCAAACGGTAAAGCATAAAATTCTATAACTGAAAATCCGGTATAGATAACTCCGGAAACACCTTAAAGTTTTCACGAAAGAACTGGTTATAAAATGAAATTGACAGATCATTCAAAATGGGTAGACCATACCTATGTCAGACCAAACGATACAGATATAAACGGTATTGCCTCTGCCTCCGCCATACTTGGATATCTCCAGGATGCGGCATATAATCAGCACTTTTACTGCGGCCCTTCCCTCGATTCTCTTAGAGAATCAGGAAGGGCTTATATACTTAGCAGAGTTGCGATGCGAATAATAAAGCCCTTGTATGCATGCGACAAAATAGATGTTGAAAGCTGGGCATGTCCAAGCTCCGGCTTTTCCCTTAACCGGTGTGCAGACATAGTCAAAAACGGCGAGCTTGCCGTACAATTATCATCAATTTGGGCGCTTGCGGATGTTGAAACACGCCGTTTATACAAGGCCGACGAGCTTATTTTAGGATTCGGTGAAGACGAGCCGATCGATCCCAAGGTTCCGATTCGATTTGTCATTCCGTCAGACCTTACCCTTGATAAAACCGGAACACATACGGTATCCTACAGCGACGCAGATATAAACGGACATATGCATAATACAGTATATCCAAATATGCTTTGTAACTATCTCCCTCAACAAAACGAAGAAACAAATGAAGAAACAGCAGATGCCGGATTTACAATTCACCGGGAAAACCGTCCGGCGATTACCGGAAAACGCATATCTGCTCTTTCAATATCTTTTGTTACCGAAGCCCGTATAGGAGAAAAAATCGATATATACTGCGGCAGAGATGCAAACGGAATTTATTTTTTCCGGACAAAGCATACTGAAAATCCCAGTATAAAAGCCGGAATAGAAGCGCGTATGGAAATCACGGATATTTAACGCTAATGTAAGCAATACAAAAACTTTCATTAAAAAATCAAAGAGAGAAACGGAGACCAAAGTAATGAATGCAGTAATTCTCTCAGAAGATTCTCTGTATTCACAGATGCTGCGGCTTGAGCTTTCCGAAATGGGATTCAAAGCGCAGATTAAA
>CABPZV010000064.1 GCA_902462015.1 uncultured Eubacteriales bacterium
AATGTGTTATCAGAATAAATACCAGAAGCGCCCACCCGGCGACAATGTTCATATCAGATGTAGGCGGATACAGGCCGAAAAGCGATAGAAGGCTTGAAAATGCTGACAGAGCCATAATAGCCGCTATAAAGGGCGCAAAGCCGTCAAAAAATTCTCCCATATTGGTTTTTACAAGTGATTCGGTTTTTTCTACTATAAGCTCGGCGATATGCTGTCTTCGGGTTTCCGCCTTTTCGGACAGTCCGTGCGTTAAATACAGGCAAAGAAAAAAAACGGATATTATCACAAGCGCTGAATTAACCTGAGATTCTGTAACCGGTAGCGGCTGAATCGGAGTATTCAGCGTAAAGTAAATCTGTGCGCCTGCAATTTTGATTCCCTCCGACGCTGCCGCCGTCAGAATATAAATTACAATTCCGCATACAATCGGCAATATCGTAAGCACAAGTAAAAGTATATCCGCCGCAATAAAACGCCGGTCCTTAGTTTTCATTTTTCCGGTCATCCCCTCGACCTCTTTCTATATATAACTTAGGCAAGATGTCCCACCATTAAGGCGGCAGCCTTAATGGCGGTCGCCTCTTAAGGCGGGTTACATTTCACCATTCAGAGATAGATACAATCTCCTACTGAAGGGTTGCCGCATTGAATGACGGTGCAAGCCCCTTATTGAACTAAATGAAGATGTCCCGTATGCGGCAGTACAGCTCACCGCCGAAACACACCATCACTGACTTTTAGCAAATATCCAAAAACTTCAGTTCAATACTTCTTAAACAGCGGACGGATCATTACTGCAATCCGCGGAAAAAACAGCGGAAGAAGCGCGGTAACCGTGTTAAAGCAAGGCAGCAAAACCCCGACCGCCGCCGCGGCAAACAGCATAAGCAACCGCAGATTCTGCGAAAGTTTCATGGCAGCCTTAGCGCTCTTTTCTTCTCTACCAAGTGCACTCTGAACTGTAATACCCATAAGCAGAAAATTCAAAACCGCAGCGCTCCCGCTCAGCAGATTGCCGAGAAACACGGTATAATCCCATTTACCGATTATCAGAAAAATAAGCTCTGTCACAGCGCTGAAAAAAATCACGGATAGCGCTATAAACTTTGTCTCATGTACAACAGTGCTGTCTATTTTTTTCATAAAAATAACCATGCCTTTCCCGCGCGCAAAACGCAGTGAGGTAAGAATTTGTCCGTTTTAATTGGGTTTATTTCCCGTAAAACGAAGTAAGTATAACATGTTTTTTTTTATTTCGAAACAATATTTTATGTCGTTTTTGTAAACAATCTTGCGATTGGATTACACGGCCGAAAGACCGTATTTTTACACGATTATGATCATATCTTTCATATATATACGATATATTATTATCCGAAAGCACGAACTTTTTGGAATTTCAAAATTCCAAGAAAACATCTTAAGTATATAATAAATACCGTACTTTGAAAACAGTCAGCAGTTCCAATAATGCCTAATAAGTAGTCAGCAACGTGATATATGACTAAAACAGGACTGCCTATAAATGATTTTAACCATTTTTGACAGTCCTATTAAATATTATTTTTTAATTATAATACCTTCCGCAGCAAGCAGCTCAGCTCCAAGGACTGCACCTCCTGCCGCTCCGCGAAGCGTATTGTGGGAAAGTCCGACAAAACGCCAGTCAAAGCTATTATCACCGCGCAGTCTACCGGCAGTAATACCCATACCTCCGCATATATCGCGGTCCAACCGCGTCTGAGGACGGTTATCATCCTCCATATATGTAATAAACTGCTCCGGCGCATGAGGAAGTCCGAGAAGCTGCGGCTTTCCACGGAACTCACTCCAGCGCGCAAGAATCTCATTCCTATCCGGCTTCTTTTCAAAAGATACAAATACAGCCGCAAGATGGCCATCAGACACAGGAACTCGGATACACTGAGCTGAAATTACAGGTGCTTTTCTGCTGAGAATCTTTCCATTTTCTATATGTCCCCAGATTTTAAGCGGCTCCTGCTCGCTCTTTTCTTCCTCCCCTCCGATGAAAGGAATGATATTGTCCAGCATCTCCGGCCATTCTTTGAAGGTCTTGCCGGCGCCGGATATCGCCTGATATGTTGTCACTGTAACAATTTTCGGATTAAAATCAAGCAGCGGTGTAAGCAAAGGCGTATAGCTCTGGATCGAGCAATTCGGCTTTGTAACTATAAATCCGCGCTTTGTTCCGAGCCGCTTTTTCTGATACTCAATTATATCAAGATGCGAATCGTTTATCTCCGGCATCAGCATCGGAACATCGTCTGTCATTCTGTTGGCTGAGTTACATGAAAAAACAGGCGTTTCAGCGCGCGCGTATGCGTCTTCCATAACAAGGATTTCTGATTTATCCATATTGACAGCACAGAATACAAAATCCGCTTTTTCCGCCACACTGTCTACGCATGCAGCATCTTCTATTATCATATTTTTAACATAATCCGGCATGGGAGAAGCAAGTTTCCATCGTGAACCTACAACCTCCCCGTACGTCTTTCCGGAAGATCGCGAACTTGCAGCAAGTACGCTTACATCAAAATACGGGTGGTTATCAAGAAGTGTGATAAGTCTCTGTCCTACCATGCCTGTTGCTCCGATAATTCCCACTTTCAGTTTGTTTTTAAGTTCAAACATAACAATCTCCCATCCGCCGCCATACATCGGCAAAAAATAATGAAATCAAAAGCCGCTCAAAGCGGCTGAAAAGCCTGCAGTCATCAGATTTACAATAACTGTACGAAAGCAGTACACCGCCGCTGCTCAAAGCAGCGGCGTATTACAAATAACTTTCCTCTGCGGCTTACGCTTGTTTCAGCTTTTAGCATCCGGTTTATATCCATCCTTAAGAGACACAATACGGTTATATGTGTTTTCAAGCCGGCTGTCCTTCGTAAAATATCCGGTGCGGACAAACTGCATAGCCTCTCCCGGTTTTGCATCAGCTACAGAAGGTTCAGCCTTGCATCCAATCAGACGCGGCGCAGAATCCGGATTTACAAATTCAAGAATTTCCTCTACCTCATGATCGGACGTTGTGTAAGAAGCAACATCCGGAATTGTAAACAGACGATCATACATGATTATGTCAAAATCTATACAGCTGCCGGCAGAGATCCAATGGATTGTTCCCTTTACTTTTCGTCCGTCAGTCGGCGTACCGCATCCGGTTTCAAGGTCTGCGCTGCAGCGCAGCTCCTTTACAGTCCCGTCGATGTTTTTTACAACCTCGTCACAGCGTACAATATATGCCCCCATCAGGCGAACTTCACCGCCCGGCTTCATTCGGAAAAACTTCGGAGGCGGAGTCTCAGCAAAATCGGCTTTTTCGATATAAAGCTCTCTGGTAAAAGGCAGATCACGGTATCCAAGCTCAGGCTTCGCCGGATGATTCGGAAGTTTGAAATACTCTGTTTTACCCTCCGGATAATTGGTTATAACAACCTTTACCGGCTCTGTAACGCATACGCGCCGCGGAGCAGTCTCTCCAAGCTCCTCCCGGAGACAATAATCCAGCAGCTCCGCCGCAGCCGTCGTATCTGTAGTTGAAACCCCTGCGCGTCTGACAAAATCAAATATTGAAGCTGCCGTGTAACCTCTCCGCCGAAGTCCGGAAATTGTGGGCATTCTCGGATCGTCCCATCCGTCGACAACGCCGCGCTCAACCAGAAAGCGCAGAAAACGCTTGCTCATAACAGTATATGTCACGTTCATACGTCCGAATTCACGCTGTTTCGGTTTTTGTTCAAAACCGCAGTGATCTACGACCCACTCATAAAGCGGACGGTGATTTCTGAATTCGCTTGAACATAGAGAATAAGTAATTCCCTCGATCGCGTCCTGAATAGGATGGGCAAAATCGTACATCGGATAGACACACCATTTGTTGCCCTGACGATGGTGATTTATATGTCTTATACGGTATATTACCGGATCACGCAGATAAGAGTTGTCCGAATCCGGATCTATTTTCGCGCGAAGCGTACGTGCTCCGTCAGGAAATTCGCCGTTTTTCATCCTCTCAAACAAATCGAGATTTTCCTCCACAGATCTGTCGCGATACGGTGAAACAATTCCTTTATCCGAAAAATCGTCAGAGCTGCCCCTGTACTCCGCAAGATCCTCCTTAGAGAGATCGCAGACATAAGCATCGCCGTTTTTAATTAGTTTTACGGCAAATTCATAGCACTTTTCAAAATAATCAGAGCCGTAGAAAACTCCCCCCGTCGGCTCAGCGCCAAGCCAGCACAAATCTTCGTATATAGAGCGGACATACTCGGTGCTTTCTTTCATAGGATTTGTATCGTCATAACGAAGATTAAAAAGTCCCCCGTATTTTTCAGCAGTATAGCTGTTAATCCATATCGCCTTTGCGCTTCCGATGTGCAGATAGCCGTTCGGCTCCGGAGGGAAGCGGGTATGAACACTGACCTCCGCTCCGTTTCTTCTGTCCTCGTCTATTATATCGTGAATAAAGTTCGACGCTGCCTCTCCGCTGTTTTTGTCAGAATATACTTCTTTTTCCGCCATTATCGTTAGACCATACCTTTCGTCCGTAATCTGAAAGAATTTTCAAACTTAACCCGGTGCAATCAAAAAATCAGTATTTCCGCAGCTTTAACACCGGGATTCAGTCAAAGCTTCTCAGCCGCAGCCTTTACACGGCTGACTACTCTCCCGCTTCCGAGAATCTGCATCACCTCGTACATGTCTGGAGAATTGAGTCTGCCTGTTACAGCGACGCGGATGAACATGCTTACGTCGGCGACGCTTCCCTTAAAATCGGACGGATTACGCTTGTAAGCCTTCATATCCGAAGCATATCCGTATTTATCCGCTATAGCCTTTATTCCCGAAAACCATGTATTCGAGTCATCTTCCACTTTGTATGAGGCGGCAAAATCCAAAAAAATATTCCTGATATCCTCCGGAGCAAATGCGTCCGGAATTTCATCCTCCGCCTCAAAAAGCTCATCATAGAAAAATCCCATATATGGCTTTACGTCAGCCCATACAGCAATATCCTTGCGCGGCTTTTTTCCACCGCGTCCGATCCGGAGTATGCGCTTTGCGTACTCCGGATCTCTCTCAAGCAAAACGGCAAAACCGCTGTCATATTGCCTTGCCCACGCGAGAACACTATCATAGACCTTCTCCGCACTCATAGCGGCAATTGTATTTTTGCTCACGTCGTTCAGCTTATCCATATCCAAAAGACATCCTGACGTACTCATTTTTTTGATTGAAAACGGAAATTTTTCAAAAGATTCCGCCGGATTTGCGCTTCGCCATTCCTCATAGTTTGAGTTAAGAAGCGTCATCACATATTCGGTCAGCGCCTCCGGAGCGTAGCCGTTTGCGTCGTACCATCTCATATCGACCCCGTGATCGCGTTTTGAGAGCTTCTTTTTGGAATTTCCCTCAAGCTTCATCAGCTGCGAAATATGCAGATATTTCGGAAGCCTGAAGCCGAGAGCGGAAAAGAGCTGAATATGAAAAGGCAGGGAGGAAAGCCACTCCTCGCCGCGTACAACATGTGTCGTCCTCATCAAATGATCGTCTACAGCGTGCGCAAAATGGTAAGTCGGGATACCATCGCTTTTAAGAAGTACATGGTCGCGATCGTTCTCAGTAATTTCAACCTGTCCCTTGACAAGATCCGAAAATTTCATTTTGTGTTCGGGATTTCCGATCGATCTGAACCTAAGAACAAACCTTTCTCCGGCAGACAACCGCTCCTCAATTTTCTCAATCGGAGCATCGCGCCATACAGCCCATTTCCCATAGTATCCGGGATCGGCCTTTTCCGACTCCTGTTCAGCGCGGATAGCTGAAAGCTCCTCTTCTGTGCAAAAGCACGGATAAGCAAATCCTCGCTTTACTAAATCCTTTGCAAACACATGATAAATTGCTTTTCTCTCGCTCTGCCTGTAAGGACCGTAAGCTCCGTTCTCTCCTCCGCCTGCCGAAGCCCCCTCGTCAAAAACGATGCCATAGCTTTCAAGCGTACTAATCAGATTTTCCTCTGCGCCCTCAACCTCACGCTTGGCATCTGTATCTTCAATTCGAAGCAAAAACACGCCGCCGCTTTGATGTGCAAGTCTCTCGGAAACTCTTGTAGGAAACAGTCCCCCGAAATGAACAAAGCCCGTCGGGCTCGGCGCAAACCTGGTCACCTTCGCATCGGCAGGAAGATTTCGCGGAGGATATTTCTCCTCCATATCCTGCGGAGTCATAGTAACATCCGGAAAAATAATTTCCGCCAGCTTTTCATAATATATATTATCAGTATCCATAACGCAATTCCTTTCAAAGGGCAAGTCTGACTCTCAGCTTGATCTCAGACGTTCTAATTAAGATAAAGATTTGCCTCCCGTTCGCGGGTCAGGGTGGTCGACGGCCCGTGTCCCGGGTATATCCTGCGATCGCCGTCAAGCTCTGAAATAGCCTTAAGCGAGCTGAGCAGCGTCATGAAATCTCCTCCCGGAAGATCATACCTGCCTATGCTTCCGCGAAACAGCGTATCACCGCTCACAATATCAGAACCGCAGAGAAAGCAAACCGATCCCGGAGTATGTCCTGGCGTATGCATAACCCTAACCCTCTCTCCGGCAATCTCAAGCACGTCTCCGTCCTTTAACAGTTTTTCAGCAGGATTCATCTTTATTTTTTCAGATGAAAAGACCGACATGCAGTTAAGGTCGTTGTCGGTGAGAAATTCGCTGTCGGCCTCATGAACAAAAACCGGCGCGCCTGTCGCCTCTCTGACAGTCTCAAGCGCCATTATATGGTCAAAATGAGCATGAGTCAAGAGAATATGCGTACATTTCAGCTTCTTTTCTTCAAGCTTCTGAATGATTCTGCCGGCTTCCGCACCGGGATCAACAACTGCACATTCGTCGGAATTATTTCCTATAAGAAAATAGCAGTTAGTCCCCATTGAACCTACAATAAATTTTTGTATTTTCAAAAAAGCTCCTTCCTCCCCCGTAAGTGTCAAATGACAAATTCAATAAGAGGCTTACCCCGTCAAATGGCGTGAGAGCCATTCCAGGCGGAGATTGTATCTCCCACTGAATGGTGATATTTAACCCTCCGCCATTAAAGCGGCCGCTTGAATGGCGATTGCCTTAATTGGCGGGACATCTTGCCTAAGTTATAATGCCCTCTATATAACATTAAAATAGCAATTACAATAATATAAATAGTATATCATAAAAATCTCCGAATGTCTATACAATCTTTTTGATTTCTATTGCAATTAATAAAAAAAAATGGTATAATCAAAAAAATGATACATGAGGATTTATCGGAAGAAAGGTCTTTTATGCACATTTTTCAAAAAATTATAAATATCTGTAGACAGTTATGCACCCGGCTTAAAAACAGACCACTTTTACTGCGTATTATTTCATTGTTCACCGTTACTGCCGTCTTTATTTTCGGCATTAAGGCGTGTATTGAAATAGGAGCGTTTATAGAAAATTCAGGCTCGGAAAGCAAAGAAGGGGCTTATAACGTCAATCTGCTCTATTACAATTCCCTCTCCCTGAAGCAGAAGAATCTATATACCGCAATTGTAGACGCAGCAGCTGTCTGTGCCGAATACTCCGACATTCTTCCTCACTCATACGAACGCAGTGATATAGAGCTTGTAAACAGATTTCTTAAAGCTGAAAACCCGGACTTATTTTATGTTGATTTTGACAGTACCCAGCTGCAGGTTTCATCTCATAGAAGCATGGTAAAAATGGCATACCTTGCCACGCCGGATAAAATCGACGCTATGAAAGCCGAGCTCGACGTAAAAGTAAAGGAAATAACAGACGGTATAAAAATCACCGGAAAATTTTCCGATGATATCGAAAAAGAGCTTTATCTGCACGATGCACTTATTGGTTCCTGCAGCATTAAACAGGACACCGGAGAAAAAGCAGACCTTTTCGGAACTGCATACGGAGCATTAGTTCTGAGAGAAGCATACAGCGACGGTTATGCACAGGCTTTTCAGCTGCTTCTGTCAAGAGCCGGCATATACAGCACTCTTGTCTTCGGAAAAACTGCTCCGTCATCACCCGAAGAAGCATCGTGGCCGATTGTATGGAATCTCGTTTATGCAGACGGCTCGTACTATTATACCAACGTCTTCCGGGACGATCCGGAAATTCAGGATGATCCGGCATTTGCATTTCATGCTTATTTTAACCTGAACTATGAAGAAATATCTGCCAGCCATATTCCAGCAGACGACTCGGTAATTCCCCGTTCAGACAGTGAATTCAATTACTATGAACTGACCGGACTGACAGCAGACAGCGAAGAAGAACTGACAGCTCTGTTTGTAAAACAGATAGAAAACGCCGTCTCAAATGAAACGAGGTACGGAGAATTTTATACAGAATTTTCCCCCTCGTCTGATACAGTCTACAATTCAATGCTGTCGGCTATCCGAACTGCAAACAGTAAAATTTCGGAATCCGGAGATGAAATCGGTAAAAAAATCATAGAAGTAGCCGACATAACTAAAATTTCTGCTTTTTCAGACGCTCTTCTCTTCAAGCTTTACTTTGCAGAAAGCTGACCTGCACTACTGCTTTGACAGATTAAGGATTTTTAATTCTTTACGTTAAGCAGTCTTTATCTAAAAATTTCGAAAACGAAAGGACACTTTAAAATGGTTAATGTAGCAATTCTCGGTTACGGCACAGTAGGAAACGGTACGGCGCAGGTTCTTACCGGTAACCTTGAAAATCTTGAAAAGAGACTCGGTCAAAAAATAAACATCAAATATATACTTGATCTGCGTGAATTTCCGGATGATCCGCTCGGCGGCCGCGTTATACATGATTTTAAAATAATTGAAAATGACCCCGAAGTTTCCATAGTAGCAGAAATGCTCGGAGGTGCCCATCCGGCATATGACTTTTCAGCCGCAGCACTGCGCGCAGGAAAAAGCGTTGTAACCTCCAATAAAGAAGTTGTTGAGAAGTTCGGAGACGAGCTGCTCAGGCTCGCCGAAGAAAACCGTGTCAGATATCGCTTCGAGGCAAGCGTCGGGGGAGGAATTCCGGTAATTTCTCCACTCATGCACTCTGTCGTAACTTCAAACAAGGTAACAGAAATCAACGCAATTCTCAACGGAACGACAAACTATATCCTCTCCCGTATGAGCAGAGAGAATATCGACTATGAAACCGCCCTTAAGGAAGCACAGAAATTAGGCTATGCGGAAGCAAATCCGAGCGCAGACGTAGACGGCCTTGACGCCTGCAGAAAAATATGCATCCTCGCCGCTATCGCATTCGGCAAGCTCATTCCTATGGAAAAGGTCAAAACCCGCGGAATACGCGACATCACGCCGGAGCATATAAAAAACGCTGAGAAAAACGGCGCTCATATACGTCTTATCGCCCGCGCCCTTCTGCTCGACGGCGAAAAAATCCACCTTGAGGTCGCTCCGTATGCCGTAAAAAATGAAAACCCACTTTCGGGAGTAGACGATGTATTTAACGCCGTTCTTATTCACGGAAATTACTCCGATGACATTATGCTCTACGGCAAGGGCGCCGGAAAATTTCCTACGGCAAGCGCTGTAGTTTCCGACATTGCGGATATTATAGCACGCGGCAGCAGCTTTGCGCCGGATGAAGTACTCTGCTTCGACCGGGCACCGGAGGCGTACGAAGAAAAACTTTCGGAGAAGCTTATAAAGGAAACAGCCGATGCTCTCGGCACCCCGGTTTTCGAAGGCTGATACTGCCGTTGCCAGAATAAAATAATAAATGAGTCTGCGAAATTATGACTGCGGCTTCAAAGCATTCAGCTTTTGAAGCTTACTCATCCTTCGCAGGCTCATTTTATTTCTATTTACTGTTCAGAATTAAGCTCATTCCACACGCGCATTACCGCTGCCTGAGTTTTCCCGTCGGCAACTGCGCCGCTCATAATGAGAGACACAAGCTCACTCAGCGGCATGAGGTCAACATTCAGAAATTCGTCGTCATCAAGGCTGCGTTCTCCGTAATGAAGAGATTTTGCAAGATACATATGTATAATCTCGTCAGAATACGCACAGCTCGGATAAAAAGGTCCGAGATATCTGTATTCATCCGCCGTTATACCTGTCTCTTCAAGCAGCTCACGCTTGACGGCCAAAAGCGGATCTTCTCCTTTGCCATCAAGCTTTCCGGCAGGAATTTCGGTTACAATACTCCCGACCGGATACCGATACTGCCTCTCTACTACGACATTTCCACTGTCATCAAGCGCGACGACGCATACAGCGCCGACGTGCTTGATATATTCGCGCCCCGACTCAGTACCGTTTGGAAGCTCAACAGTATCTTTATATACATGGAGAAGCTGTCCGTTATATACATTTTCCGACGACAGCATCTTTTCCTTTAGCTCAGTATCTTTGAATAGCTTCATAAAATTTTCACCCGTACCTTTGATTCAATAATGGACTTGCCCCGTCAAATGGCGTGGCAAACATTCAGCATGAGATTGTATCTACCACTGAATGGTAAAATGTAACCCACCGCTTTAGAGGCCACCGCCTTAAGAGGCCGCCTTAATGGCCGGACATCTTACCTAAGTTTAAATCGGAGCAACGCTCCTGCGCTTGCGAACGATTGCAACCTACGCAGAGAGCGTTAGCTCCTCAAGGTTTCAGTGGGAGATTATAACTCCCACTGAAACCTTGAAGTGG
>CABPZV010000065.1 GCA_902462015.1 uncultured Eubacteriales bacterium
AAAAAAGGAGAATTTTTACTATGCATTTACTTGAATCAGGGGAAATGTATCTTGAAACAATATATATACTTATGCAAAAAGGCAAAGTTGTCCGTTCTATCGACATTGCTGAACAAATCGGCTATAAAAAACCAAGTATAAGCCGGGCTGTCGGATTGCTTAAAAATGGAGGGTATATTTCAGTAGATAATTCCGGGCATATTACTCTTACGGATTCTGGGCTGGAAATTGCTTCAAAAATTTATGAAAGACATACAATTCTGACAGAATATCTTGTTATGCTCGGCGTCGATGAAAAAACGGCAGCGGAAGATGCATGCAAAATTGAACATGATATCAGCGATACCTCTTTCAACGCCATAAAAAAACATGTGTCAGAAAAAATCCATACAGATTCCAAATAAATCAAAGAAGAAAAAAGAAATTCATATGACGTTTAAATACATTTGAGCTTAAATGTCATATTAATACAGAGGCACGGTTTAGCAATGCTGAGAAAAATATTAAAATGGCTCGATAATTTCTGGTATCACTATAAATGGGTTACCCTCGTAACGATATTTTTCGTCGTAACGCTCACAATTATTATAGTTCAGATGATAACCAAAACAAACCCTGACTGCAATATATTGTACGGTGGACCTGCAGTTCTTACAGCAAATCAAACTAAGGAGATTGAAAACGCATTTAATGCTCTTCTTCCCGAAGACTATAACGGCGACGGTGAAAAAAATATATCTTTGCAGTCAATTACGCTTATGACAAAAGAACAACTTACAGCGGCTGAAGCACAGGCGGCTGAAAACAGCTCTGTTTTTATTTATGATCCGAAATCTCTTGAAAATAACAAAACCAGTTTTTCAACGCAGCTTTTTTCCGGAGAATATGTCATATGTCTTATCGATCCTGAACAGTACAAGAATGCTCATAACGCCGGAGGATTTACTCCACTTTCCGAGCTTTTCGGAGAAAACGATATTCCCGAATATGCATACGATGACTGCGCCCTAATCCTATCTGAAACATATTTTTCAAAGTTCTTTACTGCAATGTCTGCTTTTCCAGATGATACCCTTATCTGCGTAAGAAAGATGTCTTCGGTATCTGCTTTAAAAGGAAAGAAAAAGGCTGAAGAGGAATATAACAACCAGCTTAGACTTTACTACAATATAATAGCCTTCACACCTCCGGAAGGAATTTGGTCCAATGAATCTGAAGCAGAATCTGTCAGCGCCTGAATTCAAAGAAGAAAAGGCGGGCACTCCCGGGTGCAAGCTCTGTCCAAGACTATGCAGAACAGACAGAAATAACGGAAGAGGATTCTGCGGAGAAACAAATAATATTAAAGTTTCACGTGCTGTACTTCATTTCGGAGAAGAGCCCTGCATTTCAGGAACAAACGGTTCAGGAGCAATCTTTTTTTCCGGATGTCCGATGCATTGTGTATTTTGTCAAAACTATTCTATTTCAAACGGAAGCCGTAAACTCGCAGAAAACGCTGAAGCAAATGAGGTTTCCCCGGAAAAGCTGAGAGAAATATATTTCAGGCTTATAGAACAGGGTGCACATAATATCAATCTCGTAACACCTACTCATTATACAGATGGTATTATAAAATCACTCCAGGGCGGTCTTCCCGTCCCGGTAATATGGAATACAAGCGGTTATGAACGGATCGAAACACTGCAAAGGCTTGAGGGAATTGTGCAGATATATCTGCCTGATTTTAAGTATTCATCCTCACTTCTTGCGGATGAATATTCCAAAGCAGCTGATTATCCAGAGATAGCAGAAGCAGCTATCCGCGAAATGATAAGACAAGCTGGAAAATATGAGTTGGACAAAAACGGGATAATAAAAAGCGGTGTAATTGTAAGACATCTGGTACTTCCCGGTGCAGGACGCAATACGAGAGGTGTCATCGACCGCGTGGCAGCATTTCCACAGAATTCAGTTATATTTAGTCTGATGTCTCAGTATACTCCAATTCCGGGGATTGAAAAAATTTTTCCGGAGCTGTCCAGACAGATTACAGAGAATGAGTATAACAATGCAGTTGAATATGCAACAGCCGCCGGAATTGAAAATTGTTTTATACAACAGCTTGATTCAGCCGGCAGAGAATATGTTCCACAGTTCTCCGGAATTGACTAATTGTATATCTATACAGGAATTTATAATCAACAAATATTATAATAAGAAAAAAGTACCGGTTACGATAGTTCTTCTTACTGTAACCGGTGCTTTATTAACTAATTTATAAATTAGGTAGAATGAACTTCCTGTACATTAAGTTTTCCTTAATATCAGGATACCAAATTCAATTTCTGTGTCAAGACTGTCAACAGAATAAAGTCTTTCCCGCCCCCTCTTATTTGTTCTGTAAAAGTACGGCGTCATTTCAAAAAGAGATACAATCTCTTTTTGAAGAAGATGTATTTCAGAACGAACCTGACGTTCAGACATAAGTTCAAAACCAATTGGGACTTCACGCTCCTCCTCATTTTCATACGGATTATCATAAAGAATTCTCTTCATGCCAAACAAATGTCTTGCAAGAGGTATAACACGAATTAAAATGCCCTTCTTTTTCAAAATACGCCTAAATTCCTCCGATGCCATTGGTGCAAAAACCGATATAACTATGTCCGTACTCTCATCGGCAACCGGAACATCGTAAACACTTGCGGCTGCAAGCAAAAGCTTAGTATTTCTTTTTCTTCCGGCTATAAGCGCATCCTTAGAAAGGTCTATGCCAAGTACATCAGTTCCCGGGCATGCTTTCGACACTGCCGAAGTATAGTAACATTCTCCGCATCCGGCATCTAAGATTATAGAATTACTTTCCAAAACTGATTTTACCGAATCGCAAAGTGAGTCACATAATATTTTATAATATCCGGAATTTAGAAACGCATGGCGTGCCATAACCATTTTTTTATCGTCGCCATGGAGACTTTTGTTCGAGAGAATTAAATTTACATATCCACTTTTTGCAATATCAAAGCAATGATTTTTTTCACACAAATAACTGTTTCCGGATTTCTTTAAACTCTCTCTGCAAACAGGACAACGCCAATAGTCTTTTGATAAAATGATACTCACCCAATCTCTCCATATGATTTCTAAAGTCAGAAACAACTGCTTTTAATCAGAAAAAACTCTAATGAAAAATATCTGACTACAATAAAAAACACATAATATTATTCTAAAAACTACTACCTATATGTTTAATAACCGCCTATTATTTAATTCAGTTATAGGTTCTTATAATTGTTTCAGCAATTTCAGTTCTTGTTACACATCTGTCCATCGCCTGTTTCTCTATGTATCGATGAGCATCAGATTCAGTCATTTTTAACTGTTCTATAAGAATCCATTTTGCCCTGTTTATAAGCCTTATCTCCTTCATTTTATCTTCTAATGAAACAGCCTTCTTTTCCAGTCCGGAAAGCCTGTTGCGCATCGCCTTCATCCAATCAAATGCATGAGATACGGACTGCGGTGAAGTTGGCTTTGAAAGCACAAATACGCCGTACTTATTTACCTTATCAGTAATCTCAGAGTAAAGCTCACTTTTTACAAATAAAAGCACAGCTCCTCCGCCATCCCTGCAAACGTCCGCCGCAAGATTAATACCAAAATCATCCGGCAGCGGAGAATTAATTACTACAAGGTCATATGATCTTTCAAGAATAAGCCGTCTTGCAGCACCCTCATTAATAACAGTATCTATTGGATAATAATCAGAAACGGGAAGGAGCGGTTTAATTGAACTATTAAATTTATCAGAAGAAGATACAATAAGAACACTATATGTATAACTGTTGAAAACCATACTGCTCACCCCTGTTAATTTTTATATTAATATAATCCGCAGTATGAATTAATCAGAGTCTGGGGTAAATATTTTGATATGAACTCACTTTTTAAAGCCTTTTGACGAGCTTCGGAAAGCGACCGTGGAAGCGTATGATATCTTTTGAGCTGTTCTGCCGATGCACTGTACAGATTTATATCCGCAGGCGGCGGAAGTTCTTTATGTTCTTTTATTCCCATAAGACCGGCATATATTAAAAGCGTATACGCTATATATGGATTTGCACCCGGATCCGGAGAGCGAAGCTCAGCACGCGTATACTCCCCGAAAGCAGCTGGAATCCTTATAAGCTGCGACCGGTTTTCACTTGACCATGTTATATATAGCGGAGCTTTCTGACTGCCAAAGCGTTTAAAAGACTGCTCTGACGGATTAAGAAACACTGTCATTTCCGAAATCCTATCAAGCATTCCCGAAAGAACATACGGAAGAAGATTTTCATCTCTTCCCTTTACGGAAATATTTATATGCATTCCGCTTCCGGGTTTCCCTTCAAGCGGTTTAGGAGAAAAGTCCGCATAAAGTCCGTTTCTTGCAGCAACAGTTTTTACAGCAGCTTTAAATGTAACAGCATCATCGGCCGCAGTCAGAGGAGACGAATACCTGAAATCTATTTCATTCTGTCCCGGTCCCTCTTCATGATGAGAGCTCTCCGGAATGATTCCCATCTGTTCAAGCGTCAAGCATATCTCGCGCCTTACATTTTCGCCTTTATCCTCAGGAGCAATATCCATATATCCCGCATTGTCATACGGTTCATTTAGAGCTTTCCCATCATCGTCTGTTTTAAAGAGATAGAACTCCATCTCATTTCCAAATACAAACGAAATCCCATCTTTTTTTGCCATGTCTTCCGCTTTGCGAAGCATGCTTCTGACATCGCATTCAAACTGGGTGCCATCCGGATATAGCACATCACAAAACATCCTGACAACACGTCCATGTTCAGGCCTCCAGGGAAGTACAGACAAGGTTGAAGGATCCGGACGAAGCATCAAATCAGAATGAACATCTCCGCCGAAACCGTCAACTGCTGAAGCGTCAAAAGCAATACCGTAATTAAAAGCACGGTCAAGTTCTCCAGGCATTATGGAGATATTCTTTTGTTTTCCGTAAATGTCGCAGAAAGCAAGCCTTATGAATTTAACATCTTCCTCTTTTACAAATTGCTTTACTTCATTTATTGAATATTTCATATATTTTAACGCCTTTCAATAAAAAGACTCCGAATTTCAATATAAATCACAAACACATTTTTTATTTTCATGGACTACTCTCTTATGAGAGTAAACCAAAATTAAATAAAAAACTGAATTCTATATTATATCTAATAATATAACACATTAATAAACTATTTGCAACAAAAAATTTGTAAATTACTCTTTTTATTCTGCCCAAAATTTTCAATACACAAAAGTTTTGTATTGACATTTATAAAGTTTTATGATATAATATTAATTGTAATTTTTAAATATGCTTTGGAATACTACAGCTTGTACCCTTAGCTCAGTTGGATAGAGCAACTGCCTTCTAAGCAGTAGGTCGAGGGTTCGAATCCCCCAGGGTGCGCCATAATAGGAACATAAAAAAGATATGTTCCGCGAAAAGCCCGATTTTATCGGGCTTTTTTGTTGCCTAAACACTGGGATTTCAAGATGCATATTTGAAGATATAAAATCGCTGTTTTCCCTTTGCGTATGGATTTGAACTCCCGTACAACTGAATAATTGCGTCAAACGGCAGACAAGTAATCAAAAAACTTGTCTGCCGTTTTTGCGTTTCACCGCCCGAAGTTTTGTAAAAGACTTCGGGCTTTTTTCATTTAACGAAAAGGAGATGACACAATGTATTTTACCAATACTCCTACCCTCAACAGCATTGAGGCGATCATGAAAAAACTGCCCTATGGCACACAAAAAGGCGGCGGTCGATTTCGCAGCCCATACAAATATACCAAGAAAGACTGCGACTGTCGGCTCTGCCTTTACCGCAGAAAAAAGAATGGATGTACCGAGGAGGTATGTCCTGTGCTGGATATCCGGCTTGGATGCGGCGTTGCTTCCATTGGCGAAGCGGTAAAAGTCGTTTTCAAGGACGCCAAGAATGCAGCATTCTAGCAGGATCGTGATCTAAACAATATGGCGGACTATTTTCACGGCAGTGCGGGCGCAAGATCAAAGCTCATCTCCGCTGATTGGGATGTACAGGAAGTTGGCGGCGAGCTATACGGAGTGATTCGTACAGGGCTTCGAGAACCCTTCTCCCCCGAAGAAGAACAGGAATGGATTGACGAACTGATCGGTCAGGTAGCGGACGGCTTTGGAGAAAGTCTGGAACAGCGTGAAATCAAAACCGATGACGGAGATATTTATGTGTCTTTCTGGCACAGCGGCGATGATTACTTTATGGAAAACGAAACGGATTTCCGGCAGCGAATGTCTGAAAATCATAGCTTCGGAGAACAACAGATTGGAGGAATGTGAGATATGGCCTTACTCTTTTCAAAGGTAACTGTAACGGCAGGCAATGATGCGGCAAGTTTTCTTGTTGGCGGGATTCCGAGAGAATACGATGATATGGAGGATTGGGATGAATTTGATGATTTCCTAAAGTATATCGATGAAGAAACGGAAGTATTGGTTCATGCCAATGCTTATCTCTATGGAGATGGCGAAACAAGTGCAGCCTCCTATTCGGATACCCTGTGGCTTTCCTCACAGCTTAAATCCGGCAGCAGTTTCCTTACTGATTACTGTGAAAATATAGAGGAAGTAAATTTTAGCTTTACTTGGTCGCCCGAAGAATTGCTTGGAATGGAGATGGAATGAGATGAACAAATTTGAAGCAGAACGACGCTTTGCGCAACACATGAAGAACAATTACCCACCCGGCACACGCATTATGCTTTTGCAGATGGGCGATGATCCTCGCCCCATCGAGCCGAACACAAGAGGAACGGTCAAGGCGGTTGACGATATAGGAACGCTGCACTGTAATTTTGATAACGGCAGATCACTCGGCATTGTCCCCGGCGAGGATAGTTTCCGAAAATTAACTGACGAGGAATTGGAGGAAGAACAGGAAATGACCGAATCAGAAGACTTCGGTATGAAAATGCAATAGGAGGAACAAAATATGCCAAATCATGTTATAAACCATATATCGCTGCAAGGCGATTCTGAGAAAATCCGGTCAATGCTGGAAGCGATCAAATCCGATGAACTTGGCGTAGGCTCGGTGGATTTTAACAAGATCATCCCTATGCCTAAATGTCTTGATATCGAAGCAGGCAGTCGCACGAATAAAGGTTTGGATTTCTATAAAGGCTTTATCGAAGTGTATACACTTGGCGGTACCATGAATATGGATAAGCTTCGCAACATTCCTGTGAAAAGTGAAGAAATATTCCTCCGTCAGAGAAAGGATATTCCCCGTGATGAATGGGAACTTGGCAAAGCCGCTTGGCAGAATATCCGTGACTTCGGCACTCCTACTTGGTATGAGTGGTGTAACAAAAATTGGGGAACAAAGTGGAACGCATACGGCTATGACAAAAGCAGAGATGACAGCAGCGGTAACAATATTTGGTTTCAGAGCGCATGGGATGCTCCCCATCCCGTCATTGAAAAATTAGCCGCAAGATATCCTGAAATTACTTTTGAACATGAATGGGCGGATGAGGATATCGGTCAAAACTGTGGCAGACGCAGCTATCAAAACGGAGAAATAATTGACGGATATGTTCCCGAAAACCAAAAAGAAGCCGTTTAATTTGCCTGCCGGATATGGGACTACGATCCGCTTGATTTGGATTTATGCCTGAATGCCAGCGGTACGAAATATATCTGCGTGGAAAATGAGGAATACCAGCAGATTGAACTGCTCGGAAAGCTCGCCTTGTTCTCCAATGACAGACTGACAGATGCGGATATCCCCCAAGGAATGTACTGCTATCATCTGCGCCACAGCGATGACGGCGGCCGCTTCTGCTCGGTCGAGCCAAAGGTAGGCGTTAAGCAGCGTTATCACAAAAGAGCCGCTGGATTTTGGAAAACAAGGATATATTTCCTTTACCGAGGATACGGAACCCAATTTTACAGGCGAGGAACAAACGCTTGGAGAATTTCTAAAATCCTATACTCTGCAGGAAAGCGAGGTGATGAAGCTATGCTGAATTTTTTGATCGGTCTGCTGCTCGGTGGCTGTATTGCAGGTGTGGTTTTGTGCTGTGTGAAAGTAAACCGCGTCAGCAAATACCAGCAGGAAATCCACAGGCTCAGGGAAAAACTGAATAACAGAGATTAAACCAAAGAGGTCGTTTTGCGTGTATGGAATTCCGTACATGGAAAACGGCCTCTTTGTTTTTCTGCGTATTTCATGCACGCAGACGCCTCCTTGAAGGAGGTAAGCGTGAATGATATGATTTCACAAAAAATGATCTATTCCGAATTCACGCCCGCTTTCCGCTGGACTACAAGAGATATATCGAAGTGTTCGGCGGCGCGGGCTGGGTGCTGTTCCACAAACCGCCCGGAAGCGATTTTGAGGTGTTTAACGATTTCAATGGAAACCTCGTTAATCTGTATCGGTGTGTACGGGAGCAGCCGGAGAAACTCTGCGGAGAGCTCCGGTATCTGCTCAACTCCCGCCTTGATTTTGAATATATGAAGAAGATGCTTCATTCACAGGCGGTTTTGCCCGATGTGCGCAGAGCCGCCTATTACTATGCTCTCATTCGTTATAGCTACGCAGCCGGAACCTCCGCCTTCGGCAGTCAGCCCCACGCCATGTGGAACAATTTCCCCTTGATAGAAGCAGCGGCAGGCAGACTGCAGAAGGTCATTGTTGAAAACAAGGACTGCGTAAAGCTCATTTCACAATATGACCGGCCGGAGAGCTTCTTCTACTGCGATCCGCCGTATTACCAAGCGGATCAGTACTATGAAGCGGTATCTGCCGATGGATTTGACCATCAGGGACTTGCCGAAGCGTTGTTCTCTATAAAAGGAAAATTCCTGCTTTCCTATAACGACTGTGAATTTATCCGAGAGCTGTATACCCGCCCCGGCATCGTGATTGAGGGAACGACAAGGCTTTCCAATATCGCACAGAGATATGACAACGGAAAGCAGTACCCCGAACTCTTGATCTCCAATTACGACACCACGGAGCTTGCCCGATCCTGTGTGCAGCTCACGCTGTTTGACGGACTTGATACGCAGGAAATCTTAAACGAAAGGATACTTTACAATGGAACGATATGAATTTGAAATGATCCCCGTGCCGACTGAAGCGCTGATCGCTGCAGGTATTGTCCCCGGCGTAACGGTGGAAGCGTTTGCAGACGGCAGCCGCATTGTCATTCAGAAAGCACCGGAGGATGAATTTTGCAAAACCTTTAATGAGGACTGCGAGGGCTGCCCTTACTGCTGTCCCTGTTGCGGCGAATGCCTGAAAGAGCAGATGAACGAATGCTTCGGAGAGGATGGTGGCGATGAATAAGCTGTACCGCATTCTCGGAAAACGAGGAAGGATCACGATTCCCTATGAAATTCGCAGGCGCGTAGGCTTTCAGTATAACGATGTGCTGTCCTTTACCGAGCAGGATGACCGCACCTTTGTGGTCAGGCGCGAAAAAATCTGCGATAACTGCAAAGAAACACAGTCTCCTGTCAGCAAGCAGGCAGCTGGCATCACGCTGCTGCAGTTTTTGGACGGCCTCTCCGCCGATGAACAGAGAGCCGCCCTCATTCATTTGTCGGTAAAGTGGGCAGAACATCAAACCATAAACGCAGGCAATCATGCACCCGTAAATGAACAGAGAATGTGACTTTTTTCAAAAACAGCCGATTCTCACTGGACTTTTGGTCTCTTTCCCGTATCCTTGTAGTCAGAGGTGATCAATATGATGAAAATGAAACGATACGCGCTCCTCCTCGCAGGCCTGACGCTCCTAAGCCTTACAGGATGCGGTACTACTCAAACGCCATCGACTGCAGAGGATAACCCGTCTTTTGCTGATACCCCGGCAGATGTAACATCGACCACTGAAATAAGCGATGACATCACTGCCGAAGAATTAGCGCTTTCTGCTGCCGAACCGGAACAGCCTGTAATAACAGAGCCAGTCCCAGCAGCGGAAACAGCGGAGGAAACGCAGCCAAAAGAGAATACGGCCGCACCGCCTGCTGCACAGAGTGAACCGCCCCGGCGAACAGAACCATACCAGCAGGCAGAAACACCGAAGCCCGAAGAATCAAACCCCGATCCTTCACATCCGGTGCAGCCACAAACACCTGCTCCCCAAGAGCCTGCCCCGGCAGAACCGGAGCCTTCTGTAGAACCACCGCAGGAATCGGCGGAAATCAAGCCGGAATTTAATATCGATGATTGGATATCCTTCGCCAAAAGCTATGCGGTAAGTGTTGGCCTGAGGCTTGAAAGCTCGGCGGTTGACTGCTGGGACAATCCAATCACAGCAGGTGCGCATAGCGCTTACCTTAAGCGGGATATTGAAAGCCGCTTAAATCGGTACAGCCGGGACGAGGATATCACCGATGTCTGGATATGGACGCAGGAACGCTCCGATGGGAGCTACGATCTATATATCGGCTACGCATAATAAAAATCAAATATTAAACGAAAACGCATCGAAAATTCGGTGCGTTTTTTGTTCGTCTGAAAGGAGTTTTTTCGCAATGAATACAACGATTCAGAAAAAAGGTATCTCTCTGCTTTTGGCTGTTGTCATGTGCCTTGCATCCTTCCTTGGAATCGGCGCAACGACAGCTTATGCCATGTACAGGGCAACGGTATTGAGTAAACCGTACAGACCAAAAACGGCG
>CABPZV010000066.1 GCA_902462015.1 uncultured Eubacteriales bacterium
AAACGTTGCGGTTCGGCAGGGGACTTATGGTATAATAACCTTAAAGCTAAAGCTTTAAGGTGCAAGTTTCGTTTCGCTGACAATGCCAGCGATTTTGCATAGCAAAACCTCGAAACATTGCGGTTTACCTAAAACTATGATAAAATAATCGCAAAAAGCCGTGCCTTGCAAACAAGATTTTTTAATGTTTGTGTCATAACAAAATTGGAAAGACTGATTTGTTCTTATTTTTTTAAGAAAAAATATAGAAAGGAAGGAATTATTAAACCATGTTCGCAGATATTATCTCCAACATAAATTTAATATCGGGATTACTGCTCGCAGCGGGACTCGCGCTTTTAACCGCTGAATTTCTTATTCCGGGATTCGGCATTCCAGGTATTGCCGGCTTTATAATGTTAATCGTATTTACAGCTATGGTAGCACAAACTCCTGCACAATTCCTTGTGATAGCAATAGTACTTCTGTTAATTATTTCGCTGATATTTATAATTGTAGTGACATTTGTATCGAAAAAACGGCTTCCTCACAGCATAAGACTTGATGATACAATGCAAAACAGCGAAAACACAGGGCTGAATATCAAAGCCCCTGAAATCGGAACAATAGGCAAAACACTAACCTCACTGCGTCCAAGCGGACGCGCAGAATTTAACAATACTCCAATAGAAGTTCAGACTGAAGGCGAATACATAGATTCAGGAAAAGATGTAACTGTAATAAAAACAGGCATTGACGGACGTATCTATGTAAGATTGAAAGAAGACTAAAATAATAGTCAATAACCGCCTGCTCTAATGCCGGCGGATAAATACTTTCCCTTACAGGGAGAATAGGAGAAAACACTTATGGAACCAACAATATTAATAGCTCTCTTCGCAATACTCTTATTTCTGATTCTGTTTTTCAACTTTGTACCGTTCGGACTTTGGATAAGTGCGCTTGCGGCTAATGTTAAAATCGGGATTTTTAATCTCGCCGGAATGCGTCTCAGACGTGTAACTCCGTCCAAAATCGTAATTCCACTTATCAAGGCTACCAAAGCAGGTGTATTAGTTCCAATCAACAAGCTTGAGGCTCATTATCTTGCAGGCGGTAACGTCGACAACGTTGTCAATTCTTTAATTGCCGCACAGCGCGCAAACATCCCGCTCGAATTTGAGCGTGCCGCAGCTATCGATCTCGCCGGCAGAAATGTTCTTGAGGCCGTTCAGATGAGCGTCAATCCGAGAGTAATCGAAACGCCGATTATCGCTGCAATAGCAAAGGATGGAATTGAACTTCGCGCGAAAGCAAAGGTTACTGTCAGAGCAAATATAGACCGTCTTGTAGGAGGCGCAGGAGAACAAACCATAATAGCGCGCGTCGGAGAAGGTGTTGTAACTACGATAGGTTCTTCTGAGACGCACAAGGACGTCCTTGAAAATCCGGATGCAATCTCCCGTATGGTTCTGAGCAAGGGTCTTGAAACCGGAACCGCATTTGAAATCCTTTCCATTGACATAGCCGACGTAGACGTAGGACGCAATGTTGGAGCACAGCTTCAGACAGATCAGGCAGAGGCCGACAAGAGAATCGCACAGGCAAAAGCAGAAGAACGCAGAGCAATGGCAGTTGCCAGGGAACAGGAAATGAAAGCATCCGTCCAGGAAATGAGAGCTAAGGTTGTAGAAGCTGAAGCAGAGGTTCCGCTTGCACTTGCCGCAGCACTCCGTGAGGGAAAACTCGGAGTAATGGATTACTACAATATGCAAAACATTCTTGCTGATACAAAAATGCGTACGGCTATAAGCGACAACGGAGCAGAGACGCAAGGAAATATAGGATCAAATCAGAATGACAGACCAGTTAAGTAATTGCGGCTTAATTCAAATGATAACAGTTAATCCGCGAATTTTTGTGGAAAGGAAAATTCTTTAATGTCAAGTATTGGTAATTTGTTGGAACTAATCTCAGACATTTCAGAGCTCTTCGATGAACAAAGCGGTGTACCTTCCTCCAAGTATACTACAGCTTCGAAAAAAAGAAATTCCGTGGTTAATTCTAAAAAAGAAAATCCAAAAAACAAGTCTTCGAATGACAATATCATATCCGCAGAAACATTAAAAAACGAAGAAAGCGTACTTGGAAATCCACCTGATCATTCATCTCATGTCAGGGAAAGTTCTGTAAAAGATAACTCTCATTACAGTTTGCAAAAATCTCAGAACACTTCAATACCGAATCTTAACTATAAAAATTTAAAAAATGCAATCATACTGTCAGAAATTCTGGCACCGCCTCTTGCGCTTAGAAAACGAAGATACAGATAAAAAATCACGGCAATTTTTCAAAATGACTAATCCTAAGGCAAAGTTCCATTCAGGGGCTTTGTCTTTTTGTAGTTCAAATTTTTTTATACTACGGTTAAAGCAAGTGAAAAAATGATAATTATCAAAACGTTCAGCGATGATATACTTCAGACATATGATTTTAATGTAAAAAGATTATAACTAATCACAAATTGGTCTGCCTTCGTTTGCTGCTCAGATTATCCCGGGCACGAAAACAGACCAATTTGTGATTTTTTTGCTTGTCAAAATACCGAGCTGCAGCATTTCAGATTCAAACAAGTCCTAATAGTCTTGCAAAAGACGCAAGAAGTATGCAGATAATCATTCCGACAGCAGTCGGAATCAATGCGGCAAGAGCAGTCCATTTTAAGCTCCCAGTCTCGCGTTTAACAGTCAGCAAAGTGGTTGAACATGGAAAATGCATAAGTGAAAACAGCATTACACATACTGCAGTCAGCCACGTCCATCCATGAGACACAAACAGCTCTCTGAGCGATACAAGACTTCCTATTTCCGCAAGACTCCCCTGAGCGGTATAAGCCATAAGAATAATTGGCAAAACTATCTCATTTGCCGGAAAACCAAGTATAAAAGCGATAAGTATGACTCCGTCAAGTCCCATCAGTCGTCCAAGCGGATCTAAAAATTCAGCGCAGTGTGAAAGAATACTTGCATCTCCGATTGTTATATTTGCCATAAGCCATATAATAATACCAGCAGGAGCTGCAACTGCAGCAGCTCTTCCAAGAACAAAAAGCGTACGGTCGAATACAGAATGAACAATTACACGGCCAATTTGAGGACGCCTATACGGGGGAAGTTCCAATGTGAAGGATGAAGGTATACCACGTAAAAGTGTGGATGATAAAAGTCTCGTTACTCCAAAAGTTACAAGTACACCAAGAACAACAAAAAGCATTAAAATAACTGCTGATAAAACCGATGTCATAGCAGACGCAGATTCCGAAACAACAAAAAACATTGTAATAACGGCAATCAAGGTCGGAAAACGTCCGTTGCACGGAACAAAATTATTTGTAAGTATTGCAAGAAGACGTTCTCGCGGAGAGTCGATTATCCGACAGCCTACAACACCGGCTGCATTGCACCCAAACCCCATTGCCATACACAGCGCCTGTTTTCCGCATGCATGACACTTTTTAAACGGTTTATCAAGATTATAAGCTATACGGGGAAGATATCCTACGTCTTCAAGAAGCGTAAACAATGGAAAAAAGATTGCCATCGGCGGCAGCATCACGGCAACAACCCATGACAGGACACGGTACGCGCCAAGAACAATTACACCGTGCAGCCATCCGGGAGCTCCTATCTTTTCAAAAAAGCCGCTTAACACCCCCTGAAAGCTCATAAACAGCTTAGATAAACAGTCAGACGGATAGTTAGCCCCAACAATTGTAAGCCAAAATACCGCTGTCAGCATCAAAAGCATAATTGCATATCCGCTTACACGTCCGGTCAGCACTCGGTCAATTTTTCTGTCCGAACTGTCATAATTTTTTTTAGTGTATGTTACTGCCGATGAACATATTTCGGCCGCGCGTCCGTTTATCGATGATACAACTGAATCACGCAGTCCATCATCAGGATAAAGCCGCGCAAGCTCTTCTTTAACAGACTGTGAGACGGCTCTGATCTTATCCATATCGGCCCCTGCAAGTTCAAGCAATCTATAAATTTCAGCTGTAAGAGCTTCATCTCCTTCAAGCAATCTCAGCGATGCAAAACGCGTTTTAACACCTATTTTGCAATCTCCGATTGCATTTTCTATCTGCGCAACAGCCTTTTCTATTGTTTCAGAATAGTAAACAGGAACAATTTTATTTTTATTTCTGCCATGCGCAAGTCTATCCATTACATTCAAAAGAGACGAAAGATTCTTCTTATTTCTGGCCACACACGGAACAACTGCAACTCCCAACTTTTTTGAAAGCTCATTAATATTGACATGTATTCCTTTTCGTTTTGCCTCGTCCATCAAATTGACACATACAATCACATTATCGGTAACTTCTGCCACCTGAAGTACAAGTCCAAGATTGCGTTCAAGACATGTAGCATCGCACACAACAACAGTTATATCAGGCGAGCCAAAGCAAATAAAATCGCGCGCCACCTCCTCCTCAGCTGAATGAGCCATAAGTGAATATGTTCCCGGAATATCTACCATAACAAAGCGCGTATCTTCGCTTCTGCACCTTCCGTACGCACTGCTTACAGTTTTACCCGACCAGTTTCCGGTATGCTGATTCATTCCTGTAAGCCCGTTGAAAACTGTACTCTTCCCAACATTTGGATTTCCTGCAAGCGCAACAACAATCTCTTCGGCGTCAAAGTTAACAGGTGGAGAAATAGATTCTGCGCAGTGAACACCTACCGAGCTGCCCGTTAGTCCCATGTTCCCGCCTCCTGATATTCTTTTATACGTACAGTCCCACCATCTTCGACACGAATTGCTATAACCGCACCGCGTATAAGATATGCACTCGGATCTCCAAGCGGACTTTTACCCACACATTCTACTACCGTATTTTCTGTCAATCCTATATCAAGCAGTCTGCGGCGCATATCTCCTTTTGTTTCAAGGTGTCCTATAACCGCTCGCTCACCGGGAAGTATATCACTTAGATAATTTACTTTTCTCTCTTTCATTTTCATCTCCATTCCGCCGTATCACGGCGGTAAAAATATTAATGAAACTTATTGTTATATATTGTCAGACATATACTGCCATGTTAACAAACATTGTTAACAAACATTGTTAACAGACATATCTCATTACGCATTTTATTCCTTCAGTAGCTGTTTGGTTACTTTCAAATTAATAAAAAAACTTTTGCGAAAGCTATTGACAAGATATATCGTTTGTGCTATAATAATATCGTTAATTGAAAATGCGAGTGTAGTTCAATGGTAGAATTCCAGCCTTCCAAGCTGGTTGCGTGGGTTCGATTCCCATCACTCGCTCCATAGAAGGGCTGACAAGAAAGATGTCAACCCTTTTTTGCTATTCATGCGAGTTTGCGAATATTTAATGCAAAAGACGAAATATGAAGTTTTTTCAATTTTCACATACAATATTTTTAGGGCTGCTGCACTGTAAATATACAGCGCAGCAGCCCTTTCTGACAAATTATATAACTTATATTCCCGTAGATAACTACTTCATAAAAACATATGCGATCATATATACTAAGCAAAGGATTGTAAAATAAGTTACAACCAGGAAAAAATGCATGAGAAGCGTTTTAAGCCTCGGCTCTATCTCGCCTATTGTGCTTTCCCTATTCTTATGTATAAATTCAAGGATTTTCACAGCGAGTATAATTCCAACCAAAGCAGCCACACCTATAAGCGCAAGCAGGAATATAAGAAATATGTCCATAAATATCCTTCCTTCAAAGATCCTATAAAAAGCCAATTGACAAGTGCAGTCTTTACCTTAGCGTTAAACACAAGCTTTAATCAGTCAAAAGATATTATACACGCAAAAGTCAAAATTGTCAACAGTTTAACACTAAATTTAACTGTCCTTTACATACAGGAACTGATCTGAAGCCGCTTCGCGCGGTATAGGAAGATTTACACAATCAGCGGAACCACAAAGAATTGTTAATACAATCTCGTTTATCCATGACTTTAAAATTTTATTACTCAGTCATAGCAAAATTCTTCATAATGCGGACTATATCTTTGGCATTTGTAACACCGTCGCCGTTAATGTCCGTATCTGCAAATACTTCAATGCCCTCGCCATCCTCAGAAATATATTTCATCAGCCGTACAAGATCTTTTGAATTAACCTTTCCATCGCCGTTTATGTCGAACGGAACTTCTGCAATCCTTACCGTTCCCGGCACGACATTGAAGTTTACATTTTCCCGACCGCGATATTCCTGCGCATATGACAATAATGAAACCTCGGTCGCTTCTGCCTTTGCAGTATCAAGCACCCGGAAGTTGAGAGTCATAAATACTCCGTTTTCGCAGTTTTTCTCACATCCATCAAAACGGTTAAATATACCCCATATCTTAAATTCTTCTCCATTTTGCGCGTTTCCGGTCAGAGTTCCGCCAGGGAAAAGCTCAAAGTTGTAATCTACACCGGTAAATTCAAGTACCGTTTCATCATATACAGGATTAAACGCAACCGAGAAAATACCGGGATTGTTTTCAATCGATACATCAACCTTCACCGTTTCACCCGATACAGCATATACCGAAGAAACCTTAAATTCAGGAATTTTTACTATGTTAATCGAAGACCTTGCAGATGAAACATCGAATTGTATGTAATCTTCATTGCTGTTTAAAATATCATTTTCTCCGCAGAAAATCGAAATTTCACTTGATCTTACCTCGTCAGTGTCAAGAACCTTGAAAACAAGTGTCAGAATAGTTCCGTCCAATACGTTATCCTTCGACTCTTTAGACGTCCAGACTATCTTATTATTTTCTGTCAGCTCACCATGACCATCAAAAATTCCTAAATTAAAGCGAACACCAGTCAACTCGAATATCTCTTTATCATATACAGGTGTAAATTGCGCTGATACAATTCCAGGATTGTTTTCGAGACGCACCATACATTCTACCGTATCTCCTGCTTTAGCATCAAATACAAGGGAAAACATATGGATAGCCGGTTCAGGTATTCTTACGTTTATCATTCCTGATTCAACAATAAATTTTATATCATTTTCATTTTTATTAATAATTCCTCCATCTTCATATGCCAGTGTAATTTCACTTGTTCCCACTTTCGCAGTGTCGAGAATTCGGAAGGTAAGAGTAAACAGGACTCCATCCTCTGTATAATTTTCCAAGTTACTTGATGACCACACTACTCTATGCTCAGTCATCATTCCTAAGCCATAATTAAAATTAACGTCAAGCAGTTCTAACACTGTATCATCATATACAAGTTCAAGACTTGCCGATTCTATTCCAGGGTTATTTTTTAGCGACACATCAACTTTAACTGTTTCCCCCGGAATGACTTCCGATGAAGATATCTTGATCTCAGGCACCATTACTTCTACTGATCCCGATTTAATTCTGAATTTTATACTATCTTCATTTTTATTAACAATGTCTCCATCTTCATATAACAATGTAATTTCGCTTGTTCCAGCTTTAACAGTGTCAAGAACTCGGAAGACGAGTGTAAACAGAACCCCATCAGACACTTTATCTTCTGAAAACGAAAATACCACCTTATTGCTTTCGGTTAATTCTATTTGTCCATCAAAATCCATATTATTAAGTTTAACATCAATAAGCTCCAATACTGTATCATCATACACCGGTATAAGCTGTGCCGCTGCTATTCCAGGGTTATTTTCAATTGATACATCAACTTTAACTGTGTCTCCGGGAATAGTCTCTGATGACAACACCTTAAGTGCAGGACTCTTTATCCCTACACTGCCCGGTACAATCTTATATTTTAAACCACCTACTCTATCCCTCTTGTGAATAAATCCTTCCTCCTCATATGACAGTGTAACTTCACTTTCACCGTTTTTTGCAGTATCAAGAACTCGAAAGACAAGTGTAAACAGAATTCCATCAGACACTTCATTTCTAGTAATATCTTCAGCTAACAATACCTCACCATTTTCGGTTAATTCTATATGTCCAACAAAAACCGAACGATTCAAGTTAACATCAATAAGTTCCAACGCTGTTTTATCGTACACTGGTATAAGCTCTGCCGATGATATTCCGGGATTGTTTGTCATTGACACATCGACTTCCACTGTTTCTCCGGGCAGAGCCTCCGGTGAAGATACAGTCAATATATACGGAGTTTCTTTAAAAATTACTGCTCCGGAGTCAACGGCAAATTCCACACGCTCGCCTTTACTGTTGACAATCGAATCTTCTTCATATGTTAAAGTAACCTCGGTTGATTCTGCCCCCGCAGTATCAAGAACTTTAAATACATATGTAACAAATATCGTGTTTTTAGTGTTATCTTCATTACCTTCGGATGACCATGTCACTATACCGGAATTAGATATCATATATGACATATCATATTCGTAATGGTTACAATTGATTTTTACCAATTCAAGAACAGTCTTATCATAAACAGGCGTGATTTCTGCAGCAGCTATTCCCGGATTATTTTTTAAAGACACATTTATCGTTGCCGTTTCACCCTGCAATGCATATGCAGAAGACAGCTCAAATTTGGGTGTATCTGGAATTATATCTATCGTTCCTGATATTATATCAACATTTGTATATCTGGATTTTTCACCTGCTATATATCCCTTAGGACATGACAATGAAACTTCGCTTTTTCCTGCCTCTGTAGTTTCAAGTGCCCTAAAAACAAGCTTCAGAAACACGCCGTTTTCCATATTGTCTTTCTCTGTAGATTTCCATCGAGCGTATGTACCGTCAAACCTCTCTTCGCCCGGAAACTTTTCAAGATTGTACTTGACATCGACAAGTTCAAGCAAGCTTTTATCATATTTGGGTTCAAGTGTTGCGAAGCTTATACCTGTATTTCCGGATAATACCACGTCTAATTCCACTGTCTGCCCTGCCACAGCCGATCCTGATGAAACAGTCATTGTCGGTTCCTCAACCGCAAATATTCCAACAAAAGAAGACAGTATAATCATAGTGACAGCCAAAAAAGTACAAAATAGTTTTTTCAAAGTTTTCATAGCATTGTAATTCCTTTCATATTTTGCATAGCTTATAAATTAATAAAAAATTAATTCACTATAGCATAAAGCTTTACACTATAATATCATAAATATCGATAAAATGCAATAGCCATTCATTAAAATAACAATTTTTTTGAGCTCATTTAAGATTATTCGTCAATTTTATATTGAAATTTTTAACTACGCTTCTGTAATATACTTCATAAGGCGCACAACATCCTTAGAATTTGTAACGCCGTTCCCATTAATAATCTGTTCTTTCAATACTTCAATTCTTTTTCCGTCTGCTAAAATATATTTAATAAGCCTATCGCTGTAATACCGCTATTAATTATAACAGCTGTAATTTCACTCACATAAGCATATCACGTACTCCTTGATAAAAAAAGATACTGATATCTCCCCGGTACCGCTTATTCTCAGTATTCCCTCACTGTAAAGTGTCTATGTTATATCGTCTCCGCAGACGCCGCTTGCAATTTCCTCCGGAGCAACTACGATTTTATACGGACACACATAAAAAAGACTGTACATAATTAAAAGTACAGCCATAAACAAAGAAATAATCTTTTTCATATTAAAAAATCCCTCTCGTATAGATTAAAGCATATTAACTTTCCAAATAGAATAGTTATCCTATAGATTTACATTATAACACAGTTTGCGATAATATTATATAAAAATATTCCAAGAGGGCACATACAATAAATTAATATATTCTTAATAATTATAACCCTGCTGTAATCCAATTACTCTACATATGCATTCTCCGAGATATTTCGCTGGCGAGAGAATGACCGTGAAAAATCAGAAGCGCACTGAGAAAAACCGCGCTAAGAGCAATACAGATAACTGACGGAATCACACTGCCTACAATACCGGTAAGCAAAAGAATAAAAGATACCGCTCCGAATAGAATATCAATTAGCATATACGCAAGATAGTCTTCTATCTGAAGATGCTTAACCTGTGCAGCTATAACCATTGCAAGCATTGCAGCACAGCAACAGAGCGGCATAACATAATCAACAGACCAGCCGCTGTATTTCGTCGCGATATCCCACAGAATCGCCTCTATGACGGCGGCGGCCGTTGTCCACAAAATACATTTGGCAATCATGAACCGCATTTTCGCAATAATGCTTAATATGATCCAAACTGAAGCTGAAACTGCAGCGGCATAAATCCAAATTTTCCCTCCATTAACAAGGTCAAGAGATAGACAAATAATCACAGCAAACACAAGCAGAAAAAGTACAAATCGCATCGCCTTAGCAAGCCGGCTCATTTTATTTGCAGTTTTTGGGTAAACACAGCGAAAATCACATTCTCCGGTCAAATCGCCCTGGCAAAGAGGACAGACCGAATGATTTTCGGACACAGTTACACCGCAGTGTTCGCATTTAAGCATTGTTATACCATACCTTTCATTACAAAGTCCAAAACTTTTACCAAAAATAATAGGGGGTAAAAACGTAACGGAGCGTTTAGACAGCAAATAGACTATACCACCAACACAAAAGTAAGCAGTAGCCGCCTTCCAGTCAGAGACATCTTAATTTTAGTTATATCCACCATTCGTAAATAATTTCTCCGAGTTTTATAATATTTATTTCACATAAGCGACCCACAGTACCTAAAGATTACTGCCG
>CABPZV010000067.1 GCA_902462015.1 uncultured Eubacteriales bacterium
TAGTTTTTTGAAATATTATTAAAAAAGTGCGGACAAAAAACATGCAAAGCTCTGTCTGTTATTTTATCTGTTCCGAAAATGAAATACTGTACACAAAAAAATGAAACAGCATAAAAGAAAAAGTGCTCTCCGAAGGAGATTAAGCAAGAAAAACAAAGGTTTTAAATTGCTAAATTAAAAAAATCAAAATAATTCAGCTAATTATCTTGACAAAAACACCTATTAATGATATAATGCTCAAGTATGAATGCATGAAAATATTTTATGGAGGAAATCAGCATGTCCACTTATATGGCGAAAAAAGAAACACTCGAACGCAAGTGGTATATTCTCGACGCTGCAAATAAGCCGCTCGGCAGAACAGCTGCTTCAGCTGCTACAATTCTCAGAGGCAAGCATCGTCCTGAGTTCACACCTCATGTTGACTGCGGCGAGTTTGTTATTATTGTAAATTGTGACAAGGCAGTTCTTACAGGCAACAAAATCAATCAGAAATTATATCGCACACATTCCGGTTACATCGGGGGTCTTAAAGAAACCTCATACAAAAAGCTTATGGCTGAACGCCCTGAGTTTGCTATGAAAATTGCAGTCAAGGGAATGCTTCCTAAGAACAGCATCGGTGATAAGAGCCTCACACGTCTGCGCGTTTACCGCGGAAACGAACATGGCCAGCAGGCACAGAAGCCTGTACCGTATGAAGTTTGAACATAATTTTTAAGAAAGGAAGAATTTAAAAATGGCAGTATCATATGCAAGCGAGAAGCCTTATTTCTACGGAACAGGCAGAAGAAAAAAATCTGTTGCGAGAGTTCGCATAGTTCCTGGAACAGGCGTTATAACAATCAATAAACGCTCTATCGATGACTATTTTGGTCTTGAAACACTCAAGCTTATCGTCAATCAGCCCTTTGAAGTTACAGAAACCATCGGAAAGTTCGACATTATCTGCACCGTTCGCGGCGGCGGTATATCCGGTCAGGCCGGCGCTATCCGTCACGGACTTGCACGCGCTTTGCTTCAGGCAGATGAAACGTATCGTCCTGTTCTCAAAAAAGCAGGATTCCTTACTCGTGACCCTCGTATGAAGGAAAGAAAGAAATACGGTCTCAAGGCTGCACGCCGTGCGCCTCAGTTCTCAAAGCGCTGACCGAATTTGCAATTTATATTCGTCTTATTTCGAATTCATCAAAAGTATTTGGCAGAATTTTAATACCGGAGTGCCCCGAAAAGGAATTTTCCTTTTCGGGGCACTTTATTTTCCTGTACTATTTAAGTAAATGCAAAAATCCTGAATTGTCAGTGAAAAATTCTATTATTTCTTTGCAACCGGAACATAAAGATAAAATAATTTATTTTCAAAAATTTCCGGCAAATTCGGTTTATAGTGTCCGTAATATTCAACAATCGGAATGGTATCATCACTTGGCTTATATCCAAAATGCGGTGCTATAAGGTCATAAATCCATTCATATGGCGGAATTCCTCCATACCACATCTCTTTGCCAAGCGCTTCAGCAGTTTCAAAACAAATTTGAATACGCATAAACTGTGCAGACGGAATCTTCAGGATGTCAAAGCAGTCTGCCTGATCATCGGTTTTAACCATCTCTCCAAAAAATACGCCATTAGGACGTTCTGCCGAGAGATAGTTCACACTTATACAGCAATCTCTTACAGGCTTATATTTGCCATTAATCTTTTCACAGTCCAAGCTCCTGTAAGCAGCCAATATTTCATCAACGTCCGGTTCTTCAGTATTATTCACAGCATATCCGATTTTCCCGCACCAAATTGTTTCCTGCCAATCTACCAACTAAATTTTTGCTCCGTTATAATTAAAAGCTTTAAGAATGTTTTCATGTGAATGATATAATGTCATTTTTCCACCTCTTATATTAACTAACGTCTAAGCTTCCGTGCTTTCAAATTGACTGTTATAGAGCGATGCATAAAACCCCCCTCTCTGCATCAGCTCATTATGGCTTCCCTGTTCTTCTATATGGCCGTCTCGCATAACGAGTATAACATCTGCCTCCCGAATCGTAGACAGACGATGTGCAACAATAAAGCTTGTTCTTCCGCGCATCATTTCTGCAAAAGCCGACTGTATTTTTATTTCCGTACGCGTATCGATTGAACTTGTTGCCTCATCGAGTATAAGCATCGGCGGAAGAACCAGCATAACACGGGCAATGCAAAGGAGCTGCTTCTGTCCCTGAGACAGCGCGTCTCCGCCCTCAGCGATTACCGTATCATACCCGTGCGGCAAACGTTTGATAAAGCTGTGCGCATGAGCCGCGCGCGCGGCAGCCTCTACTTCATCACGGCTTGCGTCAGGCTTTCCATATGCAATATTTTCGTACACAGTTCCTGACTTAAGCCATGTATCCTGTAAAACCATTCCGTAAGACGCGCGGAGAGAAGAACGTGTTACTTCGCGTATATCATGACCCGAAACCGAAATACTTCCGCTGTCCACATCATAAAAACGCATAAGCAGATTTATAAGCGTAGTCTTTCCGCACCCTGTAGGTCCTACTATTGCTATGCGCTGACCCGGTTTGACATCAAGATTCAATCCTTCTATGAGAGGACGGCTTTTAATATACCGGAACGACACGTCCGAAAGGCAAACATGTCCGTCGGCAAAAAGCGTTTCCGCATCCTGAGGCTCCGCAATCTCCGAGTCAGCATCTATAAGCGAAAAAACACGTGCCGCGCAGGCAAGCGAATTCTGAAGCTCAGTTACAACTCCTGAAATCTCATTAAACGGTTTTGCATACTGACTCGCATAGCTGAGAAAAACCGAAAGCTGTCCGACAGTAATTCCGCCTCCGACAGCAGACAACGCACCGCATAGCCCTACACCGGCATATACGAGACTATTTATGAATCTTGTAGACGGATTGGTAAGGCTCGAAAAAAATACCGCTTTGAGGCTTGCGCATCTGAGCTTTTCATTTATGCTGTCAAAATTTGAAAGACTTCTTTTTTCATAGCCGAACGACTGAACTACCCTTTGTCCCTCAAGCATCTCATTTATATATGCAGTTTCCTCTCCGCGAAGTATTGTCTGACTCTGAAAATGCTTGTAACTGCGTCCTGCTATAAAGGCAGCAGCAAAGAGACTGATAGGAGTCAGCACCACGACGACCAATGTAATCGGAATATTTACGCTTAACATAAATACGAGCGTACCTATTATTGTTATAAGTCCGGTAAAAAGCTGGGTGAAACCCATAAGCAATCCGTCGGAAAATACCTCGACATCAGCAGTTACCCGACTTACTATATCTCCGGTCGGATGTGCGTCAAGATACGACAAAGGGAGTGTGTGAATTTTGCAGATAGCTTCGTTCCTCAGATTTTTTGAAACAGAATATGTTATACGATTATTGATTACGGACAAAAAGTACTGGGAAAGCAAGGTAACTCCCGTTACAATACCGATAGTAACAAGTTTACGGACTACTCCGTCAAAATTCACATTATTTCTGTATATCATATAGTCAATCGCATCTCCGGTTAAAATCGGTACATACAGCTGAGAAGCTACAGAGACAGCCGCACAGACAATACTGGTTATAACAAGAATACGATACGGCGCAATATATTTCAGCACACGACGAAACGTCCGGACATTCTCCCTGCGGCTGATTTTCCTACTTATAGCCATATTATAATCATTCCTTTCTGAAAAACAAAGATATTTCAGGGTATTTGCCGCTTTTTTTAACCGTTTCCGTTTCCAAACTGACTCTCGTATATTTCACGATATACCAGACAAGAGGAAAGAAGCTCATCGTGTCTGCCAAGTCCTGCAATTTTTCCGTCATCCATTACAATTATCATATCAGCGTGTCTAAGGCTCGATGCGCGCTGAGAAACAATAAAAATCGTCGTTTTACCGTGCAGCTCAGAGAGAGAGTGCCTGAGTGCGGCGTCGGTAGCAAAATCCAAAGCGCTTGAGCTGTCATCAAGAATCAAAATATCCGGTTGTGTAACAAGCGCACGCGCTATAGTAAGTCGCTGTCTCTGTCCGCCGGATAAGTTTCTTCCATTCTGGCTTACGGGAGAATCAAGCCCTCCGGGCTTGCTGCGTACAAAATCTGCAGCTTTTGCCGTATCCAAAGCACTCCAAAGCTGTTCGTCGGACGCATTCTCTGCGCCAAGCTTAAGATTACTCCGAATGGTGCCGGAAAAAAGCTGAGCTCGCTGCATAACCATTCCAATACGCCTGCGAAGCTCTTCTTTTGAATATTCGGAAACAGGTTTTCCGAAAACAGAGACAACACCGGACGTCGCATCGTAAAAACGAGGAATAAGATTAACAAGACTTGTTTTTCCGCTTCCAGTTCCTCCGATTACACCGACAGTATAACCTCGCGGCACGGAAAAATCGATATCGGTAAGACTTTCCGCTCCTGCTCTGGAATACCTCAGTCCAACACTGCTGAACTGCACAGCAGTATCAGAAGATACCGGCGCTTCGGGAAAAACAGATTTAACGGAAGAATCATTCATTCCGAAAGAAACATTCACAGATGGGACGCGCGAATCAGAAGAAACAGATACGTCTGAAGATACAGAACCGGCAGAAAAAGCAGATTCATCGAAACGGGTATCAGCCGGAAAACTCATCTCAGGATTAACCTCAAGCACCGCCTGCACACGTCCGGCACAGGCAACGGCCTTTGTCACCTGCACAATCAGGTTTGCAAGCTTAACAAGCTCAACAAGAATCTGACTCATATAATTTATAAGGGCAATAACGTCGCCAGTCTTAAGAATTCCGGAATTTACCTGCACAGCTCCGGTATTAAGAATTACAATCACCGCAAGATTAACTACAAGATAGGTCATCGGATTCATTAGCGAAGAAATTCTGCCAACACGCAGCTGCCCTGAAGCAAGTCTCAAATTTGCTTCCTCAAACCGCTCGGTTTCATCCTTCTCCCTGCCGAAAGCACGGACAACACGAACGCCCTGAAGGTTTTCGCGGGTTACGCCCAGAACCGTATCAAGCCGTCCCTGAACTTTTTTATACATCGGACCTGTTACAAGCATGATTCCAAAAACAATCAAAGCGAGAACAGGAATCGAAACCGCAAAAATCATAGCTGAACGAAAATTTATTGTAAACGCCATAATCATAGCGCCAAAAACTACAAAAGGACTGCGAAGAAAGAGTCGCAGAAAAAGATTGATTCCACTCTGTACCTGATTTATGTCGCTCGTCATTCTTGTAATCAAAGTTTCGGTTCCAAGCCCATCTACTTCGGAAAAGCCAAGAGTTTGTATATGTGCAAAAAGAGAATGACGCAGTTCTGACGCACAGCCTACTGCAACTTTAGCAGCAAAATATTGAGCAATGATACTGCATACGAGACCTATAACGGCGAGAAGCACAAGCAGGCCGCAGCGGCTGTAAACGTATTGCTTATCTTCAGTCATAATTCCAACATTGATAATATCGGCTACTACAAGCGGAACAAACAGATCGAAAAGTGCCTCGATCATTTTAAAAAGCGGAGCGAGCATGCTCTCTTTTCTATATTTTTTTAAATGTTCAAACAACTCCTTCAAAATACAGTACTCCCTATAAAAATTCATCTATATTTATTCATGCACAGCGACCATCATATGTATATACCTCATATACTTATTATGCGGCATTTTTAATCAAAAAATTTGTTCATTAAGAGCAAAACACATTTAAATACATACAGCCGTCTCGACAATAAACGTAAGATAACACAAAAAGAGTCTGCAAAAAAAGATGCAGACCAGTATTAACTTTTCTCAGACCATCTGTTAATATCTCAACAAAAAACACAGACATCAAATCAAGCCCGTACCTATTTGATTCTTTCAAAGTCATCACATACAAATGCATCAAAAGATCCCTCTCCGTGAATCTGACAATTATATTTCATCTTTGAACTGTCGGATGCAGACAGACAGCTGACACAATCCTTACAGGAACAGTGGTCACCGCTTTCTTTTAACGCGCACTTTTTATAATCATCTTTAAGACCAAAATATTCGCTCGCGATTTTGTCCGGTATCGCATCAAAATCGTTTCTCCATCTTCGGCGCTGCCTTTTACGCAATAAAATCATAACCACACCGATAACCGCTGTAAAACCAACTGAAGCCGGAATAACGGCAATACCAATATTCAAAGTTTCTGCAATAAGCGAGCTGTAATATGATTGCCATTCCGGAGAAACTGTCTGAGCTCCGCTCCCGTCTGAATAGTATCTGTCAGAGTTCGGCTGCTGAATTTTACTGTTTGCAGCCGCAACCGTAAACCAAACGGAAAATACTAATGCAAAGACAATTATAACAACCGTTACAATAACAGGCACGGCAAAGCCCTTCGGATTATGAAGCAAAACCGGATAATCTTCCTCGATTTTCCGCATACGTGAACTTATCTGCTTTCTGTTCATAGAAAATCATTCTCCTCAAAAAAGCTGACAAATATATTAGTTAAAAAACTCTTCTTCTTTTGATATTACCATACTTTCACGATTTTTGCAATAGCTGTAAAAAATTCGTTTCTCCAATTTTGAAGAAACGAATAATTTTCTTTTATGACAACTGTAAATCTATTTTTCAAAGCCGCTTAAGCCGTATCTTGCAAACGAGACTAAAATAGAAATAATATTGAATGTCTCACAAAGAACTCCACCTATAGAACCGACAATTATGTTGTTGATCAGCCATACCGGAGAAACATAGCAAACTAAAGAAACGCGTATCAGCTTTCCGTTGTCCATCCACATAAAGTATGTGCTTATAAGCTGCGCAGCGAGAAGGAAAAGCGATATTAAGCCGCCGTATGTAAAGAACGTCACAACTATAAAATACAGTTCAAGAATAAAAAGAACCCCATATTTATTCTTCAACTTTGGAATAGAGAAGGCTATGCAACGAAGCATTCCGCCAATGTTGAACATTGCGCCGATCGGCGAACCAAGCATAAAGTAGCTGACCGCAAAACCAACGCTTGCAGCGATTTGCATTGCAAAAAGATACCGGTTTCTTTTCATCTGAAATGAAAATACCATTATCACCATTGAAGCAATGCTGATAATCTGAGCAGTTATTGTTAACGCCATATAATTTTCCCTGTCAATGCCTATATAGGTTTCCTTTCCCAAAACAATATAAATAAGGGCAAAAAGCCCATCATAAGGCGTTTCGGTGTGATTTCAACTGCATAATTCAATTATTGTGAAAAATATAAATTCAATATGCAAGACGACGCAATTTCTGCTTGTCAATAATCTTCACTCCGGACTTAGTCCGTTCGGCAATTCCATCCGCTGCAAAATATTTGAGCACGCGTGAAACAACCTCCCGTGCAGACCCGATATATCTTGCAATCTGCTCATTAGTCAACCTTATTGTATCGGAACCGGTCTGAGCCGCCTCGTCGCAGAGAAAAATCGCCAGCCTTCGGTCCATGCTCATAAAAAGTATTTGCTGCATAACCCACATGACGTTTGAAAAACGCTCTACAGCAAGCTCAAGGGCAAAAATTTTAACCTCCTGATACTGCTCAGAAAGTTCAGCAAATTTATTTCCGTTCAGCACATAACAATCGCTGTCCTCTTCAGCATTTACAAACACATCGAAAGTAATTGCCTGTACGACACATGATGCGGAAAGCAGACACATATCTCCTGGAAACAATCTGTAAAGAGTAATTTCTCTTCCCTCATCCGACATGATATACACGCGTATACAGCCGCTTTTCACAATTACAGCTCCGGTACACTTGCCGTCTCCGCTGTGAATAGCATCTCCCTTTTTGTAATGTACAGAGGTCGTATAATTACATATTATCTCTTTAGCTTCATCGTTAAGCTTATTCCAAAACGGAAATATCTCCTTGTATATAAAATCGCAGTTTTCAACCGCCATTCAGCCTGCCCTCCTTTAATTTAAATATATCTGGCTAAAACTCCATCAGCTGTCTGTTCACCAGTTTAATCAGCCATCACCTTAGTATAGTAATGCTTTAAAGCCTGTAAAAATGTTTTAAATACATCGCTTGTTTTTAGTCTTAGACTCGATATTTTGATACATGGATGACAGCCAAAATATTCTTCATTCAATACTTCCTTGTCTACAAGTAATTTAACTGCCCCTTCCATATCATTCATAAGTCCAAGCAAGCACACTTGCAGAGCCTTTCCTTAAATAATCTTTCAAAAAGTCACTTGAGATAATCAGGCAAGAATTCCGGAGCGATCGTATCAGTCACATATCCGTAGATAGTATCGAGCGTAAATGAATCATAAATTTTGGAACCGTGATTCGACGCAAGTTCACTTGTATAATCCTCAAGCATATAGAGCGCAAGCTCCGAACGTGACGCATATCCAAGTGAATCAATTACAGACGGATCAGCTGTATAATGACAAACGACAGGAAGAAGATACGGCGCATCTACATAAACATTTCCGCTCTTATCCTTCACGACATCAAACGATAGAATTCCTCCCACATTATTGTAAATGTGAAGCATGGTAGAAAGAAGATTTCCGATTGAATATGTAACAAGGGTTTTATTTCCAGACGTACCGGTAAGCCATGTCATGGGCTGTATTACATGCGGATGCATTCCTATAATAACATCCGCTCCGAGATCCGCGATAAGCTGCGCAAGCTCCTTCTGCTCGTTTGTAGGGTAATTATTGAAATATGATCCGGCAGTATCAAGCCCCCAATGCATGGAAACAAAAACAAGATCTGCCTGCTCTTTTGCAGCAGTAATATGTCTCGTAATTGTCGCGTCATCTATATACGGAACAACAAGTCCGGGACTTGCCGAAGAAAGCTTATTTCCGTTGGTTCCGTAGGTGTATGAGAGAAGAGCGATTTTGATACCGTCTTTTTCAAATATCCGAATCGTTTCATAGTCCTCCTCACTCTCGTATGCACCGATAGTCATTACATTTTTCGTTTTCCAATAATCTATCGTATGCTTATAACCGGTTCGGTTAGAATTATCCATGTCAAGCATATGATTGTTGGCGAGATTTACAATATCAAAACCGGTGTTAATCAAGGCATCGCCGATTTCCTCGGGAGCATTAAATGCAGGATATCCAGAAACGCCAAGAGAATCCCCGGCGACAGGCCCCTCCTGATTGATATATGCAATACCGGCAGAAGAAATCAAATCTTTTATTCCAAGATACATCTCGTCAAAATAATACGTTCCGGAGTAGGTACCGATTGAAGCAGCAGAAATAGCTCGGTTTTTTGCGTCAACAAAGACCGATTCATGTATGACATTGTCTCCTGCAGCAACAAATGAAAACCGTACCGCATCAGTATCAGAGCTACCGTTTGTAAACTCGCGGCGATCTGTATCAGGAACATCTGTCTGAGCGCCTGCGCTAACCGCATTATTGTCGTTCAAATCTCCAGAAGTATATAATACATTATCACGGCCCGTTCCGTCCCCCTGCTCCATTTCAGTATTACATGACGAAAGAACAGAAGGAAGTATAAGACAGCATAAAATTCCCAGAGAAGCAATTCTTTTTCTTTTCATATTATAATCATACCTTTCTACACATTACCGCTAATGCTTTACTGCATAAAATAGTATTTGAAACGAGTATTTTCCATTATTTACCCTCTTTTTATCTGCTGCAGTCAAAACAAATTATGAATTTTTTTCAAGAATTAACACCATTCCGTATTCGCAGCGGACAATGTCATATCCCTTATTCTCATAAGCATATATATATCCGTTCGCCGACTGTTCCGTAATACCACGGAGGTCAATTACAACATAATCTGTTTCAGCCTCGGTTTCTGAACCCTTTTTAAGCTGATAAATCTCCCTCCGGTCAGCAATATGGGGAAGAATAAACGTTGACGCTGTTACAGATGCATCATCTTCTATTACGTCAAGATAACCTTCGAGCTGCGTATATTTATCCCTATTTTCAAAATATTTGAATATATACCCGCTCTTGGGAACTATAAAAGCTCCGAAAAATAGGATTGAGGAGGACAGGGACAGCAGAAGAAGGGTACGGCGCAGTTTTGGTTTCATCTCGGAGAGATTCAGCACAGCGCTGTAGAATATAAAAGCGGATGACCCGAAAACATACTGAAAGAAAATAGAATGTTGATATTCGTAATCCGGCATTAGATTGATGAGCAGCAATGGCATAAGCAGAAGCAGACGGTGAGGCTTTTTTGTGATGATAGGAATACAGGCAAGAGGCAAAAACATCTGAGCGATAAATTCCCATTTGTCAGCTGCAAAAGACTCCGAAAAAACTATAGCAGGATTAGTTAAAACAGTGCGAATCAGATCGGAAAGTCCGCCTCCCTCAGGAATAAAGTTTGAATACCGTGAGCTCATAATTCCAAAACCAAATTTAGTCAAAAACCATGAAGTAAAGCCAAACCATGCGACAGAAATTAACACCAAAAGAATTCCGTTTATCCGCGGAACCGTAAAAAAGCCCGAAACCCTTCTGCGCCATCCCCGGCGCATCTCTTCCTGACGCGGGTTTCTAAAATCAGTATCACGGCCGTCTTCAACCGCAATATAAATCCCGGCAAAGGCGACGTACACCGCCGCATCCTCTTTTACAGAAAGCGTAAGAACCGCGAAAACAAAAAGA
>CABPZV010000068.1 GCA_902462015.1 uncultured Eubacteriales bacterium
GGCATAATATATTGGATAGTAGGTTTATTCATACACTGAGATGTTTTCCTGAATATCAACAGCCTGCGAAGCCTTAATATGGCTTCGCAGGCTGTTTTTATCGATTAACTCATAGCGGTGCAGACGGCATATTTATGTGTGCAGAACAGTTATAAGCATTCTTCTCTACTGTTTCAAAAATCGATAAAATAATATTAAACTACAAATAATTCGATTTAAAACGACATATTTTGGTTGACAAAAGAAATTTTATACTGTATAATTTTTATAGATAATAAATATTTCCTTATGTCTGTTTTACAGTAATTTTTAAATTAAAAAAATATGTACAAACGTTATATTAAAAGGCTGCTTGATATTGCTATTTCATTTTTTGCATTAATCATATTGGCCATTCCGATGCTTATTATTGCGATAGTTATAAAGTCTGACTCAGACGGTCCAGTCTTTTTTCGACAAAGAAGAATAGGTATACATAAAAAAGAATTTATAATATTAAAATTTCGCACGATGTACACCTCCGTTTCTCCGGATGTTCCCACTCATATGCTAAAAACTCCCGGAAAATGGATTACACGTACAGGCGCATTTTTGCGAAAAACAAGTTTGGATGAACTGCCGCAACTGATTAACATTTTGGTAGGGCAGATGAGCATTGTAGGACCGCGTCCTGCACTTTGGAATCAATATGATTTAATATTGCAGCGCGACCGTTATGGAGCTAACGACATAAAGCCCGGACTTACCGGATGGGCACAGATAAACGGGCGCGATTTACTGAACATCCCGGATAAGGTGAAGCTTGACGGTGAATACATTAAAAGGATTAGCTTTTTCTTTGATCTTCGCTGCTGCATAATTACTTTTTTTAGTGTACTGACGCGAAGAGGAGTATCAGATATAAAAACAGAACAGATGCATTATAGCTGTGCAGACCAAGTTAACATAAAATCAGATGACAAACAGTAAATTTTCAATTCTCATGTCAGTATATAATAAGGAAAAACCTGAATATTTAGATATAGCATTAAAAAGCAATCTCGAAGATCAAACGCTCAGACCGGACGAAATGATCCTTGTATGTGATGGAAGGCTTACAGAGGAGCTGTACAGTGTAATCGCAAAATATGAATCAAAATATAGCAATACTTTTAGAGTTTTTCGGCTATCTGAAAATGTCGGACTTGGGCGGGCACTTTGCTTTGGTTTGGAAAAATGCAGATATGAATTGATAGCGCGTTCTGACAGCGATGATGTATGTGCTCCTGAACGCTTTGAAATTCAAACAAAATTTCTTGAGGAGCATCCGGAGATCGACATTGTCGGATCATATATTGATGAATTTAACCATTGCTGGGAAAATCCAGACAGAGTTAAGATACTTCCGCTGACGCATGAGAAACTTGTAAAATTAGCGAAATTCCGGAATCCTGTAAATCATATGTCGGCAATGTTCCGAAAATCTGCGGTTATCTCTGCAGGTTCATATATGCATCTGCCGTGTGCAGAAGATTATTTCTTATGGATAAGAGCAATTTGCAACGGATCAAGGATTTCCAATATTGATAAAAATCTTGTCCATGCACGGATAGGCAACGGTATGGAAATACGACGTGGAGACCGTTCATATATAAAAAGCTGGAGGATACTCAACCGGTATATGCTCAGCAAAAATATGGTAAACCGGTTTGAATACATAATTAATATGATTGCTGTCAGATGTTTTGTATATATGCCGGCAGATCTGAAGCAGTTGATCTATAAAACGATTCTAAGAAGAGGTCCTAAATAAAAAATATTATGCACAAATCAAAAGAGAATAATTATACGTTATGAAACCAAAAGTTTTGATTGTCGGTACGGTTCCGTATAATAGGAATCTTACTTCAAGGGCATTTGAATCATATTTTTCGGGCTGGGAACATGAAAGACTGGCACAGATTTTTTCAAATGAAAAAGTCCCGGTAAAAGGACACTGCGGAACGCTGTATCAGATAACCGACAAAAGGATGCTTAAAAGAAAGATTTCCCGCCGGGTTGAGACGGGAAAAATTTTCATACGAAGCCGTTTATCGGAAGAACCGGCAGCCGGGAATACGGATAAGGGCGGATTTTTTTATAAAACACTTTACCACATAGGAAGATTACATTCGCCGCTGACCCATCTTCTGAGAAGATGGGTATGGAACAGAAAACACTGGTGTACCGAAAAATTAAATTCATGGCTTGATGAATTTGCGCCTGAATGTGTTTTTCTTAGTTTTTCCGATGACTTTTTTATACTGCAGATTGCGCTCTATGCAGCAAAAAAATATAATATTCCAATTGTTTCAGCGATAGGCGATGACTATTGTTTTAATACGCATTTTTCGATTTCGCCTTTCTACTATATTTATAAATACAGCTATACAAAATTAATAAGGACGGTTTTTGCTTACAAAGGAAGCGCCATATATATTAGTGACAAAATCCGGGATATATACAATAAAAGCTTCGGTCTCTGCGGCAAAACCGTATATCTGACATCAGATATGATACGCAGGAATTTTCGTGAAATCGATATTGACAATCCTTATATTTGTTATTTCGGAAATATTGGTCTCGGAAGAAGCAAATCCCTGTCTGATATAGGAACTGCGCTCGGAAAGATTAATCCGGATTACAGGCTGCATGTATATTCAAATGAAAACAGGCTGAAAGATACTGCGGTTTTACGCCGAAATCCCAATATTAGATTTATCGGCTCTATACCTTATTCTGAGGTTAAACTGAAAAGCTTGGAGTGCGATATAATTGTGCTTGCAGAAGGCTTTTCAAAATCCGATATAAATATGACGAGATACTCGCTTTCTACAAAAGCGGCTGATGCACTTGCTTCCGGAAGCAATATTTTTGTGTACGGTCCTGCCGAGTGCGGGCTTATACAGTATATGTCGGAAACAGGCAGCTCTGAGGTTTGTACTGAGCCGGAAAAGCTCGAGAGCTGTATCCGCCGCCTTATTGTAAATTCTTCATTGCAGAGAAAGAATTATGATGCGGCTGTCAGAGTTACAAATGAAAATCATACACTGAAAAACAGCACCGCTGCTATTGAAAAAATAATACGGGAGGCCGTCGGAAAGTCTTAAAGAAAAAATTCACACTGTGTTCTCCAAACACAGCAAAGTTTTGTACATTGCCGGTCAGGGATGCTGACATTTCATCGGTGATAAAACTGCCCAAAACATTGAATATATACGAAAGGAATGATTGTAACAATGATTGATTCCATTCTAACAGTAATTATATTATCATGCGACAAATATTCCGATTTATGGGACGGTCATGTGAAAATGATCAGAAAACATTGGTGCGAACGCAGTGTAAGGACTATTCTTGTTAGCGAATCGAACTGCGGAAAAAGCTATGATGACATCGAAATATTCGAGGCCGGTAATAATACTGAGTTTTCTGAAAGACTTGGAGCTGCCTTGAAAAATACTAAAACCGATTTCGTTCTTATCGTTTTGGATGACTACTATCTGACTGCTGATGTCAGTAATTCGGAGCTTGCCCGTCTTACTGATATAATGAAAAGGAAAAGAATCGATTATCTGCGTTTGTATTCACTGCCGCATCAAAAAAATAAAATTGACGGTTTCAGCGATTTGTACATGGTGGATCTTAATCGGAGCAGTTATGCAGTTAATCTCTTTCCTGCAATATGGAAAACTGAATTTGCTCTGTCAACAGTAGGAGTACCTGCATCTGCATGGGAATATGAAGTTTCGCTGACTCCTACAGCAATTAGTAGAGGTACATTGTGCGCAATGACATATGCTCCGTATTATAGGGTCAATGACATTATCAGAAAGGGAAAAGTACAGCATAAATCAATAGGTTTTCTCCGAAGAAACGGAATAGAACTTGAAGGCAGAAACACTTGTTCGCTTTTTGATGATTTATTATTTAGAACAAAGGTGTTAATCAAGGAATATCTTCCTGTAAGAGTATTTAAATTGTTAAAAAAACTTCTGGTAAAGTCCGGAGTAAAATTTTACAGCAGCTGAAGGGCAGCTTTTCATGTGTTATTACGGTATTAAAAAACACTATGCGGAATTATTTATTAGCATTATAGCCATTTTTCCTACAATAAATTATTATCTGGCCGAATTTCTTACAGCACTTGAACTGCCTACGCTCAGCTTGTGGTTTTATTCGGTTATTTACGGAACGGCGTTCGTATCATATTTTTATATCTTTCTCAAAATGGAGATAAAAAGTCTTTTAACCGTTACTTTAGCGGGTATGGTATACATATTTACTTTATTTGTATCGCCGGATTCATATAAAATTATAATTGGCAGCGAAATACCGTCAAGCTATTTGGCTGTTTTTTGGTTTACTGTATTGCCGCCGTTTTTTCTGACGCTTACAAAAATAGATTTGACGTATTTGACAGAGCTTTTGTATAAGTTCAGTACTAATGTCATTTTACTGATAGTGATATCGTTTGCTGTAAGAGTATTTTATAAGCATGCTCCGCTTACAAATTATATGTCGTTTGCATATCAGGGGCTGCTTTCTGTTATGCTGTGCGTATATATGAGTCTTAAAAAGAAAAATTTTCTCCGTTTTATAATTAGTATGGGAGCATGCGCATGTATTATATTAGCAGGCTGCCGCGGAGCTGCGCTTACGCTTATAGTGTTTTTAGCAATAGTAATATTTTCGGCTCCGGGAATGAAAAAGGGAATTCATTATATAACTATTCTTCTGACAATAAATATCAGTTTAATTGTTTTTGTCTGCCTTGACTCAATTATATCTTATGTGAGTTGTAAACTAATTGCGCAGGACTTTGAAAGCAGGACTCTCTATATGTTTTTGACAGGTGAATTTTTAAGCGACAGCGGACGCGGAGTTATACAGAGTAAAATTCTTGCGGAAAGTGGACTTCTTCCTAATGGTTTATATGGCGATTTCGCCGCGGTCGGCGTTTATTCACATAACTGGATAGTCGAAATACTTTGCAATTTTGGTTATTTAATAGGTCCGTTAATTATATTTATTATAATTTTTATTCTCATGAAAAGCGCAGTTCTGTATGGAAAAGAAAATTCAGTCCGCTTTTTCTGGACTGCATCGGCAATAAGCATGATGCTCATAAAATATATGGTTTCATCGAGTCCGCTAATTACCTTTGAATTCATGTTTCTTGCCGGATTACTTACAAATATGCTGTACATTCAAAAGCAAAATGCCATATCAGGCAAATATATTGTACGTATAACCGGTATCAGGCAGGTAAAATAAAATTTGCTAAAACCTTGAGTGTTATGGAAAGGCATAATAAATAATATGATAAAAAGAATTGCTAAGTTCCTCATATGTTTGAAAAATAAAATTGTATTTCACAAAAAATGCAGGATAAGATTGTCCAATATTTTTCGTGGAAAAACTGTATTTGAGGGAAAAAACGGGCTTGGAGCTGCAAACTGTATAGTAAGCTCATATTTTGGATACGGAACTTCAGTAGGAGATGGAAATTTTCTTGACAGAATAAAAACGGGACGTTTCTGTTCTATAGGAAGTGAAATAAGAATTATATCATCCGCACATCCAACTGGTGTTTTTGTGTCTACTCATCCGGCGTTTTACTCTCACAGATATAATTCTCTGTCGTTTGTTGACGAAAATAAATTTGATGAATTACTTATGTGCGATGACCGTTTTTCAGTTATAGCTGGAAATGACGTATGGATCGGAGATCGGGTACTGATAAAAGGCGGTGTAAGAATTGGAGATGGGGCGGTAATCGGTATGGGAGCGGTCGTTACAAAAGACGTTCCTCCGTATGCAGTTGTGGGCGGAGTGCCTGCCCGAATAATTAAAAAGCGTTTTACCGGGGAACAGATTTCAGAGCTTTTATCTCAGAATATTTGGGGAAAACCGATCGAGTGGATAGAAGCAAATGCTGAAAGGTTCGAAAGCATAGACAATTTCTGCACAGAAAAGAAAGACTGATCATACATATGAAAATCGCTGACATTGTAAAAAATTCAATCTGGTACGATCCGCGTGTTCGAAAGCAGCTCGCTGAATATACACGCCGGCATGAAAATGTTGTAGCTGTCGGAATAACAGATGTCAGGTACAACCGTGAAGCCGTTGAAATACTGCCATGCAGGGCGGTGCTTGTACCGTATAATAATACCGCAGGGCAAAATTTTTTTCGTAAAATTTTACGTGAAGTTTCATCCAACAAATCTATATATAAAGCAATTGTCCGGGAAAAGCCGGACATAATTCACGCAAACGACCTCAATGCGCTGATACCGGCATATATGGCGGCAAGAAGATTAAAATGCGCGCTTATTTATGATACACATGAGATTTTTTTAGAAAATCCGTGGATTTCAGGCAATAAACCGGTAAAACTTATTTGGAGTGTATTTGAAAGATATATTATAAAAAGAGTAGATTTAGTGGTTTGTGTAAGCCATGCCGCGGCGGATTATTTTAAGCGGAAATACAAAATTCAAAAGCCGGTTGTCATAACAAACTGCATAGCAGCCGGAAGCCGTGTGCAAGATATTGCCCGGGAGAGTATTTTCCCTAAGCAGGTTTTAAATCAAGGGCAGTTTTACGCAGGCAGAGGATATGATATTATGATAGAAGCAGCCGCTATGTTAAGCTCATGCAATGACCTTCAGTTTGTTCTGCGCGGATACGGAGAGTTAGAAGATCAGCTTAAAAGGCGTGCAGCTGAGCTGAACACGGCAAATGTATATTTTGCACCTCCGGTAAACATAGAAGAGTTGATTCCATGTGCATCCCGCGCTTGGGTGGGCTTGGCGATAACCGAAAAAATCTCCTTGAATTTTGAACTTTCAGTTTCCAATAAAATATTTGAATACGCTGCTGCAGGTATACCTGTAATAATGTCCGATATACCTGAACACAGATATTTAAATGATAAGTATCACTTTGGAATTGTTCTGAGAGAGGACTCTTCCGGCTGCCTTGCGTCTGCGATAATGAGACTTTATAAAGACAGGACGCTGTATCGGACATGCGCAGAAAATTCTAAGAAGCTTTCCTGTGAGATTACCTGGGAAAATGAATTCGGAAAGCTTATTGAATTTGAAAGGAAACTCACTGTAAAATGAATGAGAATATGCCGGGACGGTCGAATAGCCGCGGCGCAGACAGACAAATTATATGGGGCGCAGTAATCTCCTATATATTAATTGCACTCAACGCTCTTTACGGCTTGCTGGTGACACCGTATATTATACGCACTATAGGGATAGACGATTACGGAGTGTACAGAACAGTAGCTTCGCTTAGCTCGTCCCTTATGATTGTCGACCTTGGACTTGGCGGAACAGTTCAACGATACATTGCAAAATATATTGACTGCGGAGAAAATAAAAGACAAATCGGAAATTATATTTCGCTCGCCTTTATACAGGCAGCCGTGCTTTCGGTAATTGCTGAAATAATCTGCATTATTACCTATTTGAAGCTCGGAGACCTATATTCAGATGGACTAACTGCCAGCGAACTTGCGCTTGCAAAAAAAATATTTATTGTTTTCGGCGCAACGATTGCTGTACATCTGTGGGAAAATGTTTTAGACGGCGTAATCACAGGGTACAACCGTTTTATAACAGCGAATGGGATAAAACTTCTGCGTCTTATTCTTCGCATTGTGTTTACATATGCCGGGCTTGTTGTGTGGAAAAGTCCGCTTTTATTGGTATGGCTTGATCTTGTACTTCTTCTTTTTATGCTTGTCTGCGAAATTATCTGCATAAGATTTGTGCTGAAACAGAGAGTTAAATTCATTTATTTTGACGTATACGTATTCAGGGAAAGTCTTGTTTATTCGGTATTTATGTTTATATCCTCGCTTGTAAATCAGGTTAACTCAAATCTCGATAATATTGTTGTCGGTGCATATCTCGGATCGGCAGAGGTCACGGTGTATTCTGCTGCGCTTACGATTTTCAGTATGTTTTCGCAGATTGGTTCAGCAGTTTCAGGCGTACTACTGCCAAAGGTTACAGGACTTCTCAGACAGAAGGATAATAATATCGAAGATTATGTGGTGAAGATTGGCAGAATACAATTCATACTCATCGGAGCTACACTCGGAGCATTTGCCGTTCTTGGAAAGTCTTTCATATCAGTCTGGATGGGCGGCAGCCTTTCGCATGAATTTTCGGATACATATTATATAGCGATTATCCTGATGATTCCGGCAGTGTTTGAAATCTGCATAAATGTGTGTCTTGCAGCTCTGCGCGCATCAAATAAGCTGAAATACCGAACTGCAGTTCTTGTATTGATGCTGTGTTTCAATGCTGCAGTTACGATTCTCGGAGTTCCGAGATGGGGATATTTCGCTGCAGCGGCCGGAACGGCTCTGTCATATATTTTAGGACATGTAATAAGCATGAATTGCTATTACCGCAGAGTGTTCAAATTTCATCCCGTACGTGCTTACTGCAGGATATTCAGCCGGACATGGATATGCATACTTTTAAGCTGCGCCGCCGCATTTTCTGTGACACTTGTCACAGATGGTGGCAGACAGACTTTCCTTTTTGGAGCTGTTGTTTTTATCGCAGTTTATGCAGCGTCTCTTATGGTTTTTCTTCCTCATAACGAGAAATCCGCAGTTTTAAAAGTTTTTAAAAAATCAAATACAGCTTAAGCTTTGGAAAGAAACGAAGATTATTTGGCAGTATATTTAAATCATATTTAGCTATAGGTTATGCCGAATTTTTCAGAAGGGTTATATTCACCGACGCGAATTGATAGAGGATAATTATTAAAGATGGTTAATGTAATAGGACTTGGATATATAGGACTTCCTACGGCCCTTATGCTGGCTTCGCACGGGATCAGCGTTGTGGGGACGGACTGTAATAGCGAATTGGTAGAAAAGCTTATAGAGGGGAAGACGAATTTCAGTGAGAAAGGACTTGAACAGCTGTTCCGCTCCGCTGTTAAATCCGGGATAAAATTTTCTTCCGAGTATCAGGCTGCCGGAATATATATTATTGCTGTTCCGACTCCGTACTGTAAACTTACGAAGAAAGTAAATCCAGATTATGTGTGCTCTTCAGTACACGAAATTATAAAAATATGTCCGGAGGGTGCCGTAATTATTATCGAATCGACGGTATCGCCCGGAACTATAGACAGATATATACGGCCGATTATAGAGGAAAATGGAATAAAAACCGGTAAAGATGTCAGTCTCGTACATGCTCCTGAGCGTATAATTCCCGGAAATATGATTAGCGAGCTGATTCATAACAGCCGGACAATAGGAGCGGATAATCCCAAAGTCGGAATGAAGATAAAAGAATTATATTCATCTTTCTGCACAGGAGAAATCGTAGTTACCGATATACGCACGGCCGAAATGACAAAGGTAGCGGAAAATACTTTCCGCGCCGTCAATATAGCATTTGCCAACGAGCTGGCAAAAATCTGCCGGCATGCCGGTATGGATGTTTATGAAATAATCAAAATATGTAATATGCATCCCAGAGTTAACATACTTCAGCCGGGACCGGGCGTAGGAGGTCACTGCATAAGCGTCGATCCGTGGTTTCTTGTCGGAGATTATCCCAGTCTTGTCAGTGTAATTGACGAGGCGATGAAAACGAACGCCGGCATGCCGGATTTTGTTCTCAGCCGAATATACGAAATTATGAAAGAAAATGGGATGAACGACCTTTCACGAGTCGGTCTTTACGGACTGACATACAAGGAAAATGTTGATGACTGCCGCGATTCTCCCACCCTTCAGCTTCTTGAATGTCAGGAAAAGCATCTTGCAGTTCCGCTTAAAGTTTATGATCCTTTTGTAACACGTGATATCGTGAAAAATCAATATCATAGCCTCGAAAGTTTTCTTCTTGATACCGATTTTGTTGTAATTATGGTTGGTCACAGCGAAATTTGTGAAAATATTAATAAGCTTAAAAACAAAATTATACTTGATACTCGAAATGTATGCAGTCTTCCGGGAACATATAAGCTATAATTATGATAATCTGTTTTTAAGTAAAAGAAAATTGTGTTAATATCATTCAAATAAAAGATTAAAAAAAACACAATTTTATAATAATAATCATTGACAAATTAGATAATCCTGGGTATAATTACAGCAAATTACATTTTTTATCAATTTGAACTTTAAAATTGAATCAGAAAGGGCATGAGATGAAGAGACGTATAAAAGGAATAACAGCAGGAATATTAGCATTGGCAACAGTTATAAGCTCAGTGCAGGTGACGTTGTATGCAGCGGGAGAAGAAATAAGGAGCATTAATGTATCGGATTCGTACGGAAGCGAAAAAGCAAGAGATTCAGAAGTAAACGCAAATCCGGAATATACAGACGGAAAGAGCGACAAA